>JAFMSB010000302.1 GCA_017353815.1 Methylocapsa sp.
CCCGCCACCTTGCCCATAAAGCACGCGTTTTCACTTGCGCGCAAGATGCGGCCTAACGGCAGCGGGTTTTCTTTGTGGCTTGCAATTATTATAAGCGGCCTGATGTTATTATAACTAGCCAGATGCGCTTGCCTCCAAGCACTATCAGGCCTTGGTTGGCTGCTTGCAGGCGATGCCCTTTCCGGCGAAATGCGCCGCAAGCTCCCCCGACTGGAACATTTCCCTTGCGATATCACAGCCGCCGATGAACTCGCCTTTGACATAGAGCTGAGGAATCGTCGGCCAGTCCGAAAAATCCTTGATTCCCTGGCGCATTTCCTCGCTTGCGAGGCAGTTCACCGGCTCATAGGGCACGCCGAGATAGTTCAAGATCTGGACGACCTGGCCGGAAAAGCCGCACCGCGGAAACTCGGGCGTGCCTTTCATGAACAAGACCACGTCGTTTTTGTCGATTATGGACTGAATTTCGTCTCTGATCGCCATTCGGTATCCTTTCCGGTGACCGTTTGCTGAGCTTGTTGTCGCGCCTGTTGCGGCCGCACGGGTTTTACTTCGGCGCGGAGGTTTGCAGCTGCAGCGCATGTAGCGCGCCGCCCATGGTCTCGCCCAGCGCTTTATAGACGAGCTGGTGCTGCTGGAGCTTGGATTTCCCCGCAAACTGCGACGAGACGACCGCCGCAGCGAAATGATTATCGTCCCCAGCAAGATCCGTGATCTCGACCTTGGCATCGGGGATCGCCTGCTTGATCAGCCGCTCGATCTCGGCCGCTTCGATGGGCATTGCGGCGGTTATCCTTGGCTCGGGAGAAAAATTTATGGATTTGCGCCCGCCATGAACCGCGGCAGCCAATCCTCATGGCCGCACGCCAAATCCACAAGCAATATGGCGGGTGTGCGGCCGAGGGTCAATGAATCTCCTCCTGTTGTGCCTATGAATTGGCTTGAAACGCCCGCGGCCCCCGCTGAGCTGTGGATTTCATCCGCCTGCCCGGGCGGTGCCGTTAGGAGATAGCGGGCCTGATCCTCGCCGAAGAGAAACCCATGTTCGGGCAAATCCTCCGGGATCGCGATCGACGCGCCAATGCCGCCCGCAAGCGCCATTTCGGCAAGCGCCACCGCGAGGCCGCCATCGGAAATATCGTGTACCGCGGTCACCTTCTGTTGCTCGATGAGCGAGCGCACGAAATCACCGTTGCGCCGCTCCGCCGCAAGATCGACACGAGGCGGCGCGCTCTCGCCGATCCCGCAAATTTCGCGCGCGTAAAGCGATTGGCCCAAATAGCCCCCGGTCTCGCCGATCAGGACGATTTGCTCTCCGGGCTGCTTGAATGCCAGCGACGCTGCGCGGGAGACGTCCTCGACGACGCCCACGCCGCCGATTGCGGGCGTCGGCGGAATCCCCGCCCCGCTCGTCTCATTGTAAAGCGAGACATTGCCCGAGACGGCCGGAAAATCGAGCGCGCGGCAAGCCTCGGCGATTCCCTCGATGCAGCCGATGACCTCGCCCATGATCTCGGGCTTTTCCGGGTTGCCGAAATTGAGATTATCGGTGATTGCCCGCGGCATCGCCCCAACGGCAGTCAAATTGCGCCAGGCTTCGGCCACCGCCTGCTTGCCGCCTTCAAACGGGTCGGCCTTGCAATAGCGCTGAGTGACATCGGCGGTCAGCGCGAGCCCTTTTGGGCCTTCGCCGATGCGGATCACCGCTGCATCGCCGCCCGGAGGCTGCACGGTATTGCCCAGGATCAAATGGTCGTATTGCTCGTAAACCCAGCGTTTCGAGCAGAGGTCGGGGCTCGCCAAAAGCCGCAGCAGCGCGTGGGCATGTGGCAGACGTGTTGGGACCGAGGCCGCATCGAGCGGCGGCATCTTGGGCAGCGAGCAGTGCGGACGGTCGTAGACGGGCGCCGCATCGCCAAGCTCCTTTATCGGGAGATCGGCCTTCACCATGGCGCGATGTTTGACAACGAATCGCAGCGTGCCGGTTGTCGTGCCCACAACGGCGTAATCAAGTCCCCATTTGCGGAAGATCGCCTCCGCCTCTTTCTCTTTTGCTGGATCGAGCACCATGAGCATACGCTCCTGGCTTTCCGAAAGCAGCATTTCATAAGCGCTCATGCCCATCTCGCGGCAGGGCACGCAATCGAGATCAAGCTCGATGCCGAGATCGCCTTTGGCGCCCATCTCAATCGCCGAGCAGGTTAAGCCTGCCGCCCCCATGTCCTGGATCGCAATCACCGCGCCCGTTTGCATCAATTCGAGGCAGGCTTCGAGCAGGAGTTTTTCGGTAAAGGGATCGCCGACCTGCACCGCCGGGCGCTTTGCCTCCGCATCCGCCTCGAAGGCAGCAGACGCCATGGTTGCGCCATGGATCCCGTCACGGCCCGTTTTCGAGCCGAGATAGACGATTTTGTTGCCTATGCCCTTCGCCTTTGCATAAAAAATCTCGTCTTTCTTGGCGATGCCAACTGCCATGGCATTGACCAGAATATTGCCGTCGTAGCCGGCATCGAAATTCACCGACCCGCCAACGGTCGGCACGCCAAAACTATTTCCGTAAGCGCCAATCCCGGCAACGACTCCGCCCACAAGATGACGCGTGCGCGGGTGATCCGGCGCGCCAAAGCGAAGCAAGTTGAGGCATGCGACGGGCCGCGCTCCCATCGTAAAAACATCGCGCAAAATTCCGCCGACGCCTGTTGCCGCGCCCTGAAACGGCTCGATGAAAGAGGGGTGGTTGTGGCTCTCCATCTTGAAGACGCAAGCGAGCCCATCGCCGATGTCGATGACGCCCGCGTTTTCGCCCGGCCCCTGGATTACCCACGGCGCCTTGGTGGGGAGCTTGCGCAGGTGAATTTTTGAGGATTTGTAGGAGCAATGCTCGTTCCACATCGCCGAGAAAATGCCGAGCTCGGTAAAAGTCGGCGCTCGTCCGGTAAGCGCGAGGAGGCGCTGATACTCGTCCGGCTTTAGGCCATGTGCGGCGGCAAGCTCTTCGGTGACTTGGGGTTCAATGGTTGCCGGCATGTTTGGGGCTGCGCCATGGAAGGCTCAAATCATATGATGAGAAAGGGGCTGACACAAATTGCGGGGGTGGACGGATGCAGGAAAGGCAGGTGGATCGTGGTCACTGCAGGCCACGAATCTCTCGACAACGCAACAGTATCGATGTTCGAGACGACCGCGGAGCTAATCTCAAAACTGGCACCTCGATCGATCATCGCGATCGATATGCCGATTGGTTTGCCCGAGCGCGCCGTCAGGGGAGGCCGCGACCCCGACTGGGCGGCCCGCGAGTTTCTTGGGCCCCGGCGTACATCGATCTTTCCCGTCCCATCGCGGCGGGCGGTTTACGCCTA
>JAFMSB010000038.1 GCA_017353815.1 Methylocapsa sp.
GCCTCCCGGTGGTGTATGCTTGATCGTTTATTTGGTGCAACCGGAATCGATTGGGCAGCCGTATGCCAAGGCTCCGTTTTCTGCGGCAAGCCGCCAGCGATGTAAGATAAGGATTTATAGGCTTGGCGCTCGGTAAGCGAGCAAGCCAATTCATTGCTGTGCCCGTGAGTGCAGGCGAGGCGATGCAGGCGAGGCCATTTCCTCATCTGTCCTCCCTCCGGGCAGCGGCAGCGGTTCTGCAAAATTGTTCCCAATATCCACCATTTGGTTGACGCCAGCGCTGGCAATGGAGGCTATCCTTCCAAAAAGGATCGACCTGCGCGCGGGAGGCCGCGCCGCAGCAAGTTTCCTTGGAGAAGCAAGGGAGGACCATCATGTCAAGCGAAACACCCCGGCCGCGCCTCGACCGGCGTATACTCTCCTATGCCGCAGCGCTGCTGGTGCCTGCCGGAATCCTGCTGGCCATCTGGCCAAAGCTCGCCGGAAATCTCTTCGCCAATGGTTTTGGAGAGGAGTCGTTCATGCCTCACGGCATGTGTTATCTTTGGGTGCCGCAGCTCTATCTCATGCATGTGAGCTCCGATCTTTTGATCGGGCTTTCTTACGTCGCGATCTCGTCCACGCTCATCTATCTCATCTATCGCGCCCGCAAGGACATGCCGTTCTCGTGGATCTTTGTCGCCTTTGGCGTGTTCATTATCGCCTGCGCCGGGACGCACTTTATGGAAGTGTGGACGATCTGGAATGCGACCTACTGGCTTGCGGGCTATATCAAGCTGCTTACCGCGGCGGCTTCCGTTGCAACCGCCGTGGTGCTTCCTTTCCTTGTTCCGAAAGTTTTGAGTTTGATCAAAACCATAAAGCTCTCGGAAGAGCGGAGGATTGCGCTGGAGCGGACGCGCCCGCATCCGGCGGAATGAAGTGGCGGGGCCGGGCGCGGCTGACTTCTACCAGTAGCCCATTCCCACTCGGTCGGGCGAGGGCGCCGCGAAAAGCGGCGCCGGAGGGTCGGTCCGGCCATCCAATTTCCACTTTGGGATCTTGGATGCCCTGCTCAAGGCCGGACATGACGCGCAAGTCAGGATAATGCTATATTAGGAATTAAGAGCCGTTTTTCTTTTACCTCATAAGGTGACGGCGCGGCCCGGCACCCTGGATCGCGCATTGATCACCTCGACAAGGTCATCGGACCAGGGAGGGCCGGTCAGGAGATGCTCGACCAGGGAAGCGCGCTTTTCCATCAACTCGGAATAGGTTTTAGCCGAAACGGCAACAGCGGCGCGCTCTCCCCGCAGGATTATGACCTGCGGCGCCTCCTTGCGCGCGCGCTGAATGACCTCGCTGAAACGGTTTTTGGCATCACGAAGCTGCCATTCCATCGGCGTCCTCCAGTCTAGCCTGTCTAGCTAATTTTGGGGCGATTGCAGGCTCGTCAAGCCCATAGAGGCAACCTCGTCAAGCCCATAGAGCCAACTGGCCGCAGCGGCAAATTGCTTCTCCCCTCACTGATTGCAGTCACCCGTCGGGACCGGCTTGCCGCGAAATGGGTGTTGAACCAAGCATTTCCGACACTGGCTCGACGGTGACGAGAACTTGTGCTTGCATGGGCTCCTGTCGGGTTGGGGGGCTTGGTGTGTGCAGCGATCGATCTCACCAACATGCTATATGGTGCCCTCACCGGTACCTAACTTGGGAGGAGAATAGGTAAAGCTACGCATAGATGTACTTTTTCAGCCGATTGTAAGCTAGAAAACCGGATGAAGATTTCATTGATTGCGCCAGTTAGGGGGCTCGCGTGACCAAGGAAAGTGATCTCATCGCCGCAATCTATGATTGCGCTTTCGATCCCTCGCGCTGGGGTGGCGTCGTCAAGCGTATCGTTGAGGCAACGAAATCGGTGAGCGGCGCGCTGATTACCAAGCAAGCCGATGCAGCAATCGTGACAGCATCTTGTAACGTTGACCCCCGCTATGCAGATGCGTATGCAAACCATTATCGCAAAATGGATCCATTCGAGAGCGCTGTGGCGACGCTCGCTCCAGGTGAGGTAAAGGCGGGCACTTTCCTTACTCAGACCGATAGCTTCAGGGCCTCGGTTTTTTACAATGAATTTTTTCGCCCGCAGGGATGGGCCGAGGCGGTCGCTCTTGGACTGTTTCGCAAGTCGACGGTATGCGGGTATCTCGCGTTTCAAAGACCTCCCAATGCGATACGGGTCGAGGAACCCGAATGGCACCTATTGGAAACGCTCGCGCCGCATTTGAGGCGGGCGGCCGAGCTGCAGCAGCGGCTTGCGCGGGAGCGCGCGATAACGGACTCGCTTGGAGCGGCGATCTCAGGCGCGGGATTCGCCGTGTTTCTTTTGACCGGGGATTGCCGCATCCATTGCGCCAATGCGAAGGCTGAGGATTTATTGCGGGCAAATGCGGGTTTGCGATGCGAGCGCGGGCGGCTGGCGGCCGCATTCCCCGCGCTCACCCATCGCCTGCGGGCGCTCGTCCGTTCGGCGGACCAGGCCGGCCGCACCGAGGCCGCCATTGGCGGGACCATCGAGCTTCCGCGAGGCGAAGACCGCCCGGCCCTCATTGCCAATGTCATACCGCTCGCCACGAGCCACGCTTTCGCGATCTTCGACCTCGACCGGCCCGCCGCCGCTGTCTTTGTTATCGATCCCTCCGCAGCATTCGGCGGCGAGGTACGGAGCTTTGCCGCAAGATTCGGGCTCACCCCCAGCGAGACTCGAGTCCTTGGCGAGATCTTAAAAGGCAAGGGCCTTCCCGCCGCTGCCGCACAGCTCAAATTAGGCCGCACGACGGTGCACACTCACGCCGTTCGCATCTTTGCCAAAACGGGCACAAGGCGCCAAACGGAACTCATGCGGCGTTTTTTCGAGGCGAGCCTGCCCGGACAGAACGGATTCTCAGTGTGACCGGGCCTCCTGGAACGGTCCCGAGGTTTCCGCCATCACCCCTGGCGCGATCGACATGCCGGACCTCTTTGTCCCGGCCGGCCGGAACGAGAGCTAGCACCTCGACGAGCGGGAAAAACACTTGAGGCCGCGGCAGCTGAAAACCTAACGCACAAAACCCAAAATGTCTTTTACGCAGGTCATCGTTTTGGAGGCGAGCGCCCGCGCGCGGGCGGCGCCATCAACAAGGATGCCATCGATGAAGGCGGGATCGGCCTTGAAGCGCGCCATCTCGGCGCCGATGGGCGAAAGCTTTTCTACCGCAAGTTCGGCAAGCGCCGTCTTAAAAGTCGAGAAATTCCCGCCGCCAAAATCCTTGAGCACGTCCTGCTTGGTTTGGCCATTGAGGGCCGCGAAAATACTGACGAGATTTTCGGCCTCGGGCCTTTGCTTTAGCCCCTCGATTTCGGAGGGGAGCGGCGCCGGATCGGTTTTCGCCTTGCGGATTTTTTGCGCGATCACGTCGGCAGAATCGGTGAGATTTATGCGCGAGTAATCGGAAACATCCGATTTCGACATTTTCTTCGATCCATCGCGAAGACTCATGACACGGGTGGCCGGGCCTTGGATGAGCGGCTGCGGCAAGGGGAAAAAGGCCTCGCCAAAGCCAAGTGCCGCGATCGACGCGGCATAATCGAGGTTGAATTTTTGCGCAACGTCGCGGGTAAGCTCGAGATGCTGCTTTTGATCCTCGCCGACCGGAACATGGGTTGCGCGGTAGGCAAGGATATCGGCGGCCATGAGGCAAGGATAGGCATAAAGCCCGACGGAGGCGTTCTCGCGGTCCTTGCCGGCCTTCTCCTTGAATTGCGTCATCCGGTTTAGCCAGCCGATGCGGGCGATGCAGTTGAATACCCAGGCAAGCTCGGCATGCTCGGCAACCTGGCTCTGATTGAAGATGATGTGTTTATTTGCATCGATGCCGCAAGCGAGGAAGGCGGCCGTCACCTCCCGGATGCTGGCCTTCAGCTCTTCGGGCTTTTGCGGCAGGGTGACGGCGTGAAGATCGACAACGCAGTAGATGCAGTCATGAGTCTCTTGCAGTTCGACGAATTTGAGGATCGCGCCGAGATAGTTGCCAAGGTGCAAATTGCCCGTCGGCTGGACACCGGAGAACACACGCTCGGAAAAATTTGCCATCTCGGCCGAGGCCCCTGGAATTTATTTGGCCACAAAAAACCTTGCGGCAGCTGAGCAAAAAGCGCTCGCTTTGGCGCGGCTCGGGCTGCTGGCCAAATCGCCCGTCCCCTTAGCAACACTCGGATTAGCTTGGCAATGGGCTATGTTGGCAGGCGTTAAAGGATGAAACGGCTCAGATCGGCATTTTTTGCAAGATCGCCGATGTTCTTCTCGACATAGAGGGCATCGATTTCGATTCGTTCGCCAAAGCGGTCGGAGGCAGTAAAACTCACCTCGTCGAGCACCCGCTCCATGACAGTTTGCAGCCGCCGCGCGCCGATATTCTCGACCGCCGAGTTGACTTGCACGGCGAATTTGGCAATCGCATTGACGGCATCCGGAGTAAACACGAGCTCGACTCCTTCGGTAAGAAGGAGAGCCTCATATTGCTTGATGAGGCTCGCTTCCGTCTCGGTGAGGATGCGGCGGAAATCGTCCTCGTTCAACGGCGAGAGCTCAACTCTTATCGGGAGCCTTCCCTGCAGTTCCGGCAAGAGATCCGAGGGTTTGGAAACATGGAAGGCGCCCGAGGCAATGAACAGGATATGATCGGTTTTGACCGTGCCGTGTTTGGTCGAGACGGTCGTGCCCTCGATCAGCGGCAAAAGATCGCGCTGCACGCCCTCGCGCGAAACATCGCCGCCGCCGCGATACCCCTCGCGCGCGCAGATCTTGTCGATTTCGTCCAGAAATACGATCCCATTGTTTTCGACCTCGCGGATCGCCTCCTGAACGATTTGATCCTGATCGATCATCTTGTCGCTTTCCTCGACGATGAGCGGCGCGTGCGCGTCCTTGACGGTCGTGCGCCGCGGTTTTGGCCGCCCGCCGAGCGATTTGCCAAAAATATCGCCGAGCGAGATCGCGCCGACCGCGGCGCCTGGCATATTTGGAAGCTCGAACATCGGAACTCCCGACGATGGCTGGCTCACCTCGATCTCGATTTCCTTGTCGTCGAGCTCGCCGGATCGCAGCTTTTTGCGGAAGGTATCGCGGGTTGCGGCCGAGGCGGTCGTGCCCACGAGAGCGTCTAAGACGCGCTCCTCGGCGGCGAGCTGCGCACGTGCATAAACCGCCTTGCGCCTTTCCTCCTTCATCATTGTGATTGCGGTTTCCAGAAGATCGCGGACAATCTGATCGACATCGCGGCCGACATAGCCGACCTCCGTGAATTTGGTTGCTTCGACCTTTAAGAACGGTGCGCCCGCAAGTTTGGCGAGCCGGCGCGAGATCTCGGTCTTGCCGCAGCCTGTTGGCCCGATCATCAAAATGTTTTTCGGCAGCACCTCTTCGCGCATCGAGCCTTTGAGGCGCAGGCGCCGCCAGCGGTTGCGCAAGGCGACCGCAACGGCCCGTTTGGCATCCTTTTGCCCGACGATAAAGCGGTCGAGCTCGGAGACAATCTCACGCGGAGAAAAATCGGTCATGGCCTATGTCCTTTAGCCGCGCGGTCATCTTGACTCGATCGACTCGAGCAGGAAATTGTCATTGGTGTAGACGCAAATGCCCGCGGCAATTTCAAGCGCACGGCGGGCAATTGCCTCGGCACCGAGGTCTGTCGCGAGCAGAGCGCGGGCCGCGGCCATAGCAAAATTGCCGCCAGAACCAATGCCCATCACGCTGCCATGATCGCCCGCCTCGGGTTCGAGCACATCGCCCGTGCCGGTCAAGACGAGTGCCGCCTGGGTGTCGGCGACGAGCATCATGGCTTCGAGCCTGCGCAAATAGCGGTCTGTGCGCCAATCCTTAGCGAGCTCGACGCAGGCACGCATGAGCTGGCCAGGATATTGCTCCAGCTTGGTCTCAAGCCGCTCGAAAAGAGTGAACGCATCGGCGGTCGCCCCGGCAAAGCCGCCGATCACTTCGCCTTTGGAGAGCCGGCGGACCTTCTTCGCATTGCCCTTAATGATGGTCTGCCCCACGGTGACCTGGCCGTCGCCCCCGATGACGGTCCGGCCGCCCTTCTTAACCATGACGATTGTGGTCGCGTGCCAGGAATCCTGCCCAAAAGTGTGATCTTGCATGAAAGTTCCCGAAAAGCGCCCGGCCGCGGCCCCCAGGGCGAAGGACGTTGGTGAACTTTCATCTATGGGCTTGATCGAAGCTATGCAAGCGGGGCGATTGAGACAGGCCCAACCGCAGGCGCCGGCGCGACCTTAGCGCGATCGGGCTATGACCGCCGGGCAGCGACGCGAGCGCAACAAGCTGCCGAAACCGCCCCGGCGCGGTTAGCCCGGGCAAGCATCGATCGGTTCATGGCCAAGCAATGATTTTATCCCTTGCCGGGCCAGGGCGTCCGCCCGCCTATTCATGATATCGTCGCCATGGCCTTTCACCCAATGCCATTCAATCTTGTGGCGGGCGGCAATTGCATCGAGCCTTTGCCAAAGGCCCGCATTTTTCACCGGCTTGCGGCCGGCCGTGCGCCAGCCGTTTTGTTTCCAGCTTGCGATCCACGAGGTGATGCCGGCTCGCAAATAGTTCGAGTCGGTGTGAAGATGGACGCGGCAGGGCCGCTTCAAGGCCTCCAAGGCCGCAATAGCCGCGGTCAACTCCATACGATTGTTGGTCGTTAAAGCCTCGCCGCCAAAGATCTCTTTCAGATGGTCTCCGAAGCTAAGGACGGCGCCCCAGCCGCCGGGCCCCGGGTTCCCTGAGCAAGCGCCATCGGTCCAAACCGATACCTCATCCATCATCGCAGCAGTCCCAGTTCGCGGATGCTCTTGGCCTGCTGATGGAAGCGCAGCTTCTTTATGTATTCGCGGGGATCCTTGGGATGGACCAGCGCATTTGCGGGCACATTCAGCCAATCGACGAGGCGCGTCAGTGCAAAGCGCAGCGCCGCGCCTCGCGCGAGGATTAGAAAAGCCTCGGCCTCCACGGCACTCATTTTGCGAATGCGCTCATAGGCGCCGAGCAACGCCAATCCCTTCGTAAGGTTATAGGATCCATCCGGCTCGAAACACCAGGCATTGAGACAAATCGCCAAATCATAGGCAAGTTGATCCGTGCATGCGAAATAAAAATCGATGAGCCCCGAGACTTGATCGTCGAGGAAAAGGACATTGTCTGGGAAAAGATCGGCATGGATGATGCCGCGTGGCAAATGCTGCGGCCAGTTGGCATTAAGAAAGGCCAATTCTTTGGCAATCTCATCGGCCAAGCCCGGCTGCAGTTCGCCCGAGCGCGGCCGCGCCTCTTCGAATAAGGAGCGCCAGGATTCAAGACCCATGGAATTGTCCCGGCTCAAAGGAAAATCTGCGCCCGCGCAGTGTAGCGCTCCGAGCGCCCCGCCCGCCGCCGCGCAGGATCTCACGCTCGGATTGCGCCGCCACATGCCCTCGAGAAAAGTCACTAGAGCTGCCGGGCGGTCTGCGATTCTGCCGAGCGCGCTTCCATGCTTATTTTTAACGGGATGGGGGCAATTTACGCCACGTGCAGCCAAATGTTCCATGAGCGCGAGAAAAAAAGGCAAATCTTTCTCGTCGACCCGCTTTTCGTAAAGGGTAAGAATGAAATAGCCGCGCTCGGCATGGAGAAAGTAGTTCGAATTCTCCACCCCTTCGGCAATCCCTTTGAGGGCGAGGACCCGGCCTAAATCATAGTCGGCAAGAAACCGGGCAAGGTCCGCATCGCTGACTTCGGTATAAACGGCCATGACGTCTTGCGGGCGGGAAAGCGGGCCGGGGCTGCGCCGCCAGCCCCGTGTTAGCGGCAGGGCAGCCCCGGGTCAAACGCAAGGCCGGCCAAGGCGCGGCTGGCGCCCGGCCATGTTTGCCACTGTAGGCCGGAACGCGTTTCTGTTTCTTGCTTGGCTGCGCGATCACGGTTCTCGCATCGGGCTGAATGACCCCGCAGGAGACGATAAGCTTGACGGCATCGTCGGGGCTTACCGGAAGCTCAATGACCTCGCGTGCGGGAAGATAAAAAAAGCCCGTCGTCGGTTTGGGTGTGCATGGCAGAAACAGCGAAATATGATCCTTCTCCGGGGAATTCGATCATACCGACCTTGCGGAGGGTCGTTCCGGAACTGGAAAACACCGTCAAACAAATCTCCGTTGCACTTTTATAAATCGAGCGGACGATAGGCATGCGCGCCAATATCGTTTCGCCCATTCGGATGAGTGTTCGCCCGGCAAGATTTGCGGCGAGAAATCTTAGGAGAGTGAGCCCGAAAAACGCCATGATCACGCCAAAGCCGTGAAGCTGGAGAGGCACATAGCTCTCCGGCCAGAAGCCTTGGGGGAGAAGGCGCTTGACCAAGCTGTCGGTTGTGTCGACGAACCACCAGACGATATAGACGGTCGTGGCAAGAGGACCGGCCACGGCGACGCCATTCAGGAACCAAGTTGCAAATGCGCGTGCCAAGGCCCGAGCCATTATCGCTATAAGCGGGGCCGGAGCCCGGCGAAATAGGCGCTTCGTCAGGCGGCGTGTTCGAAAGAGCCTCTGGCATGGAAATTGTTTATCAGATCGGCGTGTAACAACGATAATTACGGCCGGAAAATCTTTTCAATTTTTTGCCTCTTTGGAGGCAGTGCGCTGATTTGTGCGTGACAAGCCAACGATCGTAAGCTACGGTGACTTGGTAAGCCGTTCAAGGCCGAAGCCGCGATAAGTTCGGCATAGCAGTCCAAGTCTTGGGAGGACGCCTGTTTTGCCGCTCCGGCACCGTGGCGTGCGGGTGCCTTTGTTTCTAAGGCCAGCAAACAGGTTATGGACAGGACTTCTAGGAGGCAGGAATACACGCAGTATTCCTGCCTCTCTTTTTTAGCCGGTAGAGGCGGCGCGCGTCTGAGATGAAAATGCGATCCGCCTGAGGCGATGAATATCGATAACAGTCATCAACAATCGGAGTGCTTATCTGTGGGCTTATCGCATGAGGCGAAAAGCTGAGCCAAAACACAGATGCCATTGCGGCAGCCGGATGTGATGGCGCAAAGGTCCGCGCTTTCGCGGCCATGGATCTTGGATGTGGCGCACCACGGCCAATGGACCCTACTGCCTCGCCGTAGCTCTATGATGGCGCACGCGGGGCTGCGCCAATGGTCGCGAACCTTGCCGACACTTTCAGCACCTGCTACGGCAACGAATTATCGCACCGGCGGCAAAGCGGTACTCCTCGGCTCGCCGCAGGCGGGATAGCGAGTCAGCTGGGCCGAAGTTGAGCTCGCGGCGCAGGATAAAGCGCGCGCCGCATTGCGCCATCCCGGTGGAAAACCAAAACCGCAGTGGGTCGCCCCTCATACCACTTCCAAAATCGGGCTAGCTTTAATCTTCTCTCCGAGTTCCTGCTCAGCGCATTGCAGATCGTATCGCTTCCGCAAATTGAGCCGAAGGCCGGGACCATTTCCGCGCAGCTTCCTGAGCCGCAATGCCGCGGCAGATGGCGGCGATAGCGCATTTCGAAATGGCGCCCCACTCAGAATAAAACTGCGAACACCTATATTATTGAAATAACGTTGTAAATATGCATCCGGTTCGGCTGGCGGTCACTGGCTGGCTGGTTTCCCCCACTGAGCCAGGGCGAGGGGTAACAACTCGCCACGGAGAGAGCCCCGGTGGACGGACCGGAAGAGCTTGATTCCATCGCTTCAAGCTCGCGGCAGTGTCCGCGGCTCCGGTTTAGCCTTCACGATAACCGCGGCCGCACTGAACTCGGTAATCGCTGAGTTGTTGATCAGCGCCGAGCCAGCGCCTTACAACGTGAACCGCCAGAATCGTCTTCAAAACCCCAATTTCCGCTTA
>JAFMSB010000303.1 GCA_017353815.1 Methylocapsa sp.
TGACCTTGAGCCGGCGCGCCACCTCCGCCGGTTTCACACCCTGGCGCAACAGCCGCGCGCCTTGCAAACGCCGCGCTTCCAATTCCGCTCGATCGCGATTCGTGGCCACCGCATCCCCGCCTCGGCAAATCCATGGCAAGGAGATGGCGTTTGTCACTCAGTTCGTCCAGGATTGATAATACACGAACCGGGTCCCTCCGCGCTTAGTCTTCCCGGCGCATCACGTTCGGGGAACGACATCCACGCTGACCTTCACCTCCTGCCCGCCCGAGCCAAGGATTATACCGGCGACCGGGGAAACATCCGCATAGTCGCGGCCCCTTGCCAAAATGACATGGTCGTTGCCGGCCGGAATTGCATTGGTGGGATCGAGTCCGGCCCAGCCGCGCTGATTTCCGCACCAAAGCGAAACCCAGGCATGGGTTGCATCCGCTCCTTCGAGGCGCAGTTTCCCGGGCGGAGGAATCGTGCGGATATAGCCCGAGACATAGGCCGCGGGCAGGCCCAGCCCCCGCAAGCCGGCAATCATGATATGGGCGAAATCCTGACACACTCCGTGCCGCTTTCCAAATGCCTCCGAGACCGGCGTCGAGACCATGGTTGCCTTGGAGTCATATTTGAAATCCGTTTTGATGCGCCGCATTAATTCGCGTGCGCCGTCAAGGATGGGCCGGCCGGGCGGAAAGCTTTCGCGCGCATAAGCAGCAATGGGCTCGAACTGCGGCACGAGACGGCTTGGATGCAGGAAATGAGCGGGAGAATCCTCGTCGAGCGAAGCATTGCCAAAGGCCTCCTCGCGCACCTCCTCAAAGGCGCTTGTTTGAAACAGATCCTCTGTGCTGCTGCGCTCGACTTCAACGGCTGCGGCCGCTTCGACCGCAAGCTCGCAATGCGCAGTTTCCACCGTGATAATGGATAGACGGTTGCCGAAAAAACATCGCCGTTCGACCATATGCGCGGGCTCGGGGCTGATCCGCAAGCTGCTCGAAAGCACCTTTTGTCCGGGGACGTCGATGGGCAAAAGCCGCAGGGCGCAATGCGAAAATGTTACGGCCGAACCGTACTCATAGAGTGTCCTATGCCGGATATCGTAGATCACGCCAGCGCACTCGACTCTTCGGCCTGCGCAACATGCGGCCCCTGGAGAAAATAACGCGCGCCAATTGCATCGGCGAGAGCAAGAAGACTCTGCTCGAAGCCGAGGATCGTCCGGATGTCGAGGCTTTGCGCCGTTGCCGTCGCAACTTCCGCATCAAGTTTCAGGATCAGCCGGCGGGGCGCCTCAAGCATTCCGTCGTCGCTCAGCAGCGGCAGGGTTTCGAGATGCTCGCCGAGCCGCTCCACTTGAAAAGCGACCGAGCGGGGATTAAAGGGGTCCAGCACAACCATGTCGCGCACCGGGTTCAGAGCCAATCCCATCAGATAACGCGACCGGAAGGTGATTTGCGAGTCGACGAGGTCGAGCAAGACATCGAGATCGTCGGCGGGTGCCTCCCCGCTTCCGAAATGGCGCGCAAAGCGGCAGGTGCAGATGCCGCGCTCGATACGCCGCCCGGAATCGAAAATGCGCCAGCCGGCGCCCCGGTTCATATTCTCCTGCGCCAAACCGGAGATGGCCGCTATCGTTTGCAGTGCCGCATCGGCCCGCTCAAAAATTTCCGTCTCGGTGAGCGCCGCACGCCAGCCGGCCGTAAGATCTTGGTAGAGGTCGCCGATGAGACGCCAAGTATCGACGGAAAGCCTCTCTCTTATAAAGGAAGCGGCCCGGCGCGCCTCGCGGACGATGGAAAGGGCGGAGCCATATTGCTCCTCGCTATGCAAAGCGGCCGCCGCAAATGCCGTTGGTCTTTGGCCGGGCAGGGAAGGGGCCGCGTGCCAGGCGCCGAGCAGGCTCATGAGCTTGGAGGCCGCCGAGCGGGGCGGGGTGGTCCCTCCTTCGGTCTCGACGGCGCGGCTCGCGAGGCAGCGGATGAGCCGCAGCGTCGCTTCCGACCGTTCGAGATAGCGCCCGAGCCAGAAGAGATAGTCCGCGGCCCGGCTCGGCAAAGTGCCCACGATGCGGCGGATGCGAACGGTCTCGTCGGTTGGCAGCAGGCTTATCATTGCGACCGGTTTGTCGGCGAGCACCCAAACATCCGCTGATTGGGCCCCTTCGCCCATCGCCACCGCGCGGGCATCGGCGCGTCCGGAGACGCGGCAAAATCCGCCCGGCATGATGGCCCATCCCGTTGGCGTCCGTGCCGCATAAACCCGCAAAACAAAGGGCCGCGGCAGCAGCCTTCCGTCCTGCCAAATAGGCGCCGTCGAGAGATGCACGACCTCCTGGCCGATGAAATCTGCGCCGCGCTGATTGATTGCAGCCTTGAGTCTTTGTTGCTCCTCGCCGGTCAATGCCGCTCCAAGGAGCGGCTGAGGGCCTGCAAAGCCCGGCACCGGATTGCCGAACGCGCCCGCAATTGCAAGCTCGCCCATCCTGCCGAGCACCGTCTGGCGCGCCACTTTTTGGCCGCACCACCAGGTCGCGATGTTTGGCAGCCGCAATTCCTTGCCGAGCAAGGTCCGGCATAGCCGCGGCAAGAAACTCATCATTGCCGGTGCTTCGAGGACACCCGAGCCGAGCGCATTGGCGATGACGATTCCGCCTTCGCGCAAGGCGTAAATGAGGCCCGGAACTCCAAGCTGCGAGCTTGAATTGAGCTCGAGAGGATCGGCAAAATCGCCGTCGATTCGCCGCCAGATGACATCGGCGCGCTTGAGGCCGGCAATCGTGCGGATATGCACCTTGCCGCCGCGCATGGTCAGGTCGCCGCCCTCGGCCAAGAGGAAGCCGAGATAGCGGGCAAGATAGGCTTGCTCAAAATAGGTTTCGTTGAATGGGCCGGGCGTGAGCAGGCAGATGCGCGGATCGGAGCGCTGCGTCTGAGAGGCGAGGCCGAGGCGGAACCCGTCAAAGAAAGGCGCAAGCCGCTCCACATTCGTGTCGCGGTAGATGTCGGGGAAAGCCCGCGCGAGCACGAGCCGGTTGGCGAGCGCATAGCCCGCGCCGGAGGGCGCCTGGGCGCGGTCGCCGAGAACCCACCATTTTCCATCGGGGCCGCGGCCAATATCGGCGGCATAAAGGTGCAAATATTTGCCGCCCGGCGGCGGCACGCCATGAAGGGGGTGAAGAAATTCGGGGCCGGTGACCGCGGCGGCGGGCAAATCGCCCGAGGCAATGAGGCGCCCCTCGCCATAAATATCGGCCGCGACAAGCTCGAGAAGCTGCGCGCGCTCCTCGATTCCGTGCGCGATTTCGCGCCATTCGGCGGCCTCGATGAGGAGCGGGATATGTGAGAGCGGCCAGGCGCGCTC
>JAFMSB010000304.1 GCA_017353815.1 Methylocapsa sp.
TGGGGGGCGGGAGCAGCCGCAGCCGGGCTGGCACTCGGCGCCGCCGCAGCTGCAGCCGCCACGGCCCCCTACGACTCTTATACCTATCCGGGATGTTACATGGTCCGCGAGCCCGTTGTTAATCAATGGGGGACTATCATTCGATACCGCCACGTTCGCGTCTGCTACTGAGATCCTTTGCTGCGAAGCGGCAAGGGATCATCTCTTCTTTTTGCCCGCGCAATGCGGAGGCCCCCGCGAACCGGAGGCCTCAGCCCCGCAGAGAATAAGACCCGTCTCCCGCTTCTTAACGCGCGCGTCCGCGCATAAACTTCCAGAAATCGCGCCGCGTGGCATTGGCAAGTCCCAGAAAGGTCCCGATCCACGCCGCAAAGGAGACCCACATCGCGGCGGCCGAAAGGGCGTGCAAGGGCGGATAGTCCTCGGCAAGCGAGAGCCGCAGGCTCGCAACCGAAAACATGCCGAGCGGGAAGACAATGCCCCACAGCATTGGCGAATAGGAAAGCGGCAGGCGGCGCACGGCGTGCTTCCAAATGCCAAAGAGAACAAGCAGAGGAATCCAAAAGGATGCCCACGCCCAGAGGACGAGCGTCACGCCTTCGATGAAAGGGCGCAGGGCGGCAAGCGATGCAAAGGGGCTATTGGTGAGGAGGAGGTTTGAGCCCGCATTGGTGCTGATTGCGGCGGCCCCCATGACGACCCACAAGACCGGCGTCAAATCATTGGGGCTGACCTCGATATAAAACAGGCGATAAGAAAGCAGCGTGACGTAAATTCCGTAGAGTCCGGCGCCGAGCCCCCATAGCAAATGAACAAGGACAAAGACCGCGCGGCAGAAGCTGCCGGTCTGGGGCGCAATGAGCGCACCGAGGATTGCCAAAGATTCGGTTGCCACGATTGCAAAGAGCCACCCGCCTTCGATGACATTGGCCAGACGCGCGCTGTTTCGAAAGATGAAAAGGCCAAAGCTGAAATAGATGAGCACCGCCCAAACAGGAAGCGAGAGCAGCCACAGCTCCAGGGCTTCCACATGCACGCCGCGCAAACAGAGGCCGCCGCCGAATACGCCGTTCGCCGCAATAAGGGAAAAGAAGGAAAAAACGCGGCGCGTGTCCACCAAATCCGACCAGACTGCACCGGGAAAGCGAAGTGCTCGCAGGATGAGGAGAATCGCGAGCCAGGGATAGGCGGCCGCGTTCAACCGGAACAACGCTGCGGAGAGTCTGCGATAATCTTCCAAGAAGAGCGCATTCGATACGATGCCGGTTGCCATCACAAAGGCAAAAACGGAAGGATGGAGGGAGAAGCTCAGGTTCGAAATAAAGGCTGCGAACCGCCGCGGAAGCTTGACGAATAGTTTAAAAAAAATTGATTCTTTGCGAGTGTGGGAGCCCGGCATAATTTTTGCGGCCTATCGCGGCGCCATCGCCAACTATGCCTTATAAGGCGCAATGCTCGGATCCAGCAAAGAACCGGAGCGAATGACGAGGGTCCGCCTCCAAGAAGGCGGGGCGCAGTCTCCGGGAAAAGGATCGGCAGTGGCCTGGCAACGACCGGACTCCAGCTGGTCGAGCTTCTATCCAGCAGGGGGCGGATAAGCTTTCCGTGATCAGCCTCGCGAATTGCCAGGTCCTCACCTTTCCGCCGCACTGGCGCCAAAATTGGGGTTAGTTTGAATGCCCGGTTCGGCTGCACCGGTTGCTGCATCAACGGCGAACTCATTGCGGCAAGAGCGGTTTGCGTTTGCCGGGTCAGGCTGGCGCCCATAAGATCGGCTATGCTGGGCCATAAGCCCGTTTGAGTCCGGCTGCCGCGGCTCGAAAGCAATTCCCAAAGGTTTTGATGCGAAAATCATTCCTCTCGCAGCTTTTTCTGGCCGCAGGTCTCTCGGCCGGATTCGCGTCTGCAGCGGCGGCGCATCCACATGTTTGGGTGACGGCACGCGCGCAGGCAATTTTCAACGCAAAAGGAGAAATCGCTGCGATACGCCATACATGGGCGTTTGACGAGATGTATTCGGCCTTCGTAACGCAAGGACAAGGCACGGATGGGCAGCTCTTGACCAAGGAGGACCTTGCTCCTCTCGCCAAATCCAATGTCGAGTCTCTGGCCGAATTCGATTATTTCACTTATGCCAAGGCCGGGGGGCAGAATGTCGAGTTCGCTGCGCCGGAGGACTATTCGCTCGAGGAGCGGCAGGACAAGAGAGTGGTGCTGCGGTTCACGCTGCCGCTAAAAACGCCCGCGAGCGCTTCCAAAGCCTTTTCGTTTCAGGTCTACGACCCGACCTATTTCGTTGCCTTCGAGATGGAGAAAGATAACCCTGTGACCCTGGCGGGAGCCCAAGAAGGCTGCTCCGTGAATGTGCTGGGCGCCAAGCCTTTGCCGGCTGCCGATGCGAGCAAGCTGACGGAGTCCTTTTTCAGCGGGCTTTCGCCGGGTTACGATTTCGGGGTCAAGCTCGCAAGCAGGGTCATCGTCGCGTGCCCGTGAGAAAACCGGTGATAGCTTCCTCTCATGCGAAAGCGCAGCGGCGGGTGCTTCGCGGCTTTGCTGAGCGGATTTTGCCCGCGGTGCTCGCGGCGCCCGTTTTGGCCCTTGTGCTTTGCTTGCCATGTGCTGCGCAAGGCCTGCATCACCCCTTCGCGGTTGGCGCCAATGAAGGCGCAATTGGCAGCGTGCATGGCCTCGGCGGCTGGCTCCTCGCAAAGGAGTCGGGCTTTTATCGCCTGCTGAGCGCAGCTATCCGGTCTGCCAGGGGAAGCGGCGCGGCGGCTTGGGGTCTCGCGGGCCTTAGTCTTGCTTATGGGGTCTTTCACGCCGCGGGTCCCGGCCACGGCAAGATGGTGATTGCAACCTATATGCTCGCGAATGAGCGCGCTTTGCGGCGCGGCATTGGCATTGCCTTCGGCGCCGCCCTGCTCCAAGGCTTGAGCGCGGTCGCGATTGTCGGCGTAAGCGCGCTGTTGTTCCGGGCGACCGCAAAACAGATGACATTGGCCGCCAACGCGGTCGAGATTGCGAGCTATGCTGGCATCGTCATTCTCGGCGTGATCCTCACTTATGCCAAGGGAGCGGCATTGTTGGCCGCCTGGCGAGTGCAAGCGAAAATACCCGGCTTGAAAAAAACGGTGCACAAGGCTGCGTGCGCGCAGGACCATCATCACGGCCGGGACTGCGCTCATTTCCATGCGCCTGACCCAAGCACGCTCGGCTCGAGCTTTTCGTGGAAGAACTCTGTTCTGACGATGGCTGCCGCGGGCCTTCGCCCCTGCTCGGGAGCGATTCTGGTCCTGGGCTTTGCCCTGGCGCAGAAGATCTTTTCGGCCGGGGTTTTTGCGGTTGCCGC
>JAFMSB010000305.1 GCA_017353815.1 Methylocapsa sp.
ATGGGGGAACTTATACGCATTCGCGGTCTCGATGTCGCCGTCGCGCGAACAGACTTCGATCCATGTTCGAATTCGCCCCTGGGCTGCAAGTCGAGCGATTGGAGCGAAGCCACTGGCCAACCGGGTCTGGAACAGGCGCACTGCTTTTCCGCGTGCACATTTGTCCTGGCTGGCGGTGTTCACCGCTTCATGGCGCCCTGGGCGCAGATCGGAGTGCATTCGATTCGCCTCTCCGATAAGCGGGCCGAGAATTTGCGCCGTGCTTATCGCGGGCAAAAATCACTTGATGAATTCATACAGGATCAAATCATTCCAACCGAAATTCCCCGGATACGCCGCTATTTTGAAAAAATGGGAATTGCCCAAGATATCGTGGATCTGATGGAGTCAACGCCCGCTGCCGATCTCCGGCTCCTTTCGGAAGACGAACTCGCGCGGACAAAATTGGTAACCGATTTAAAGTCAGGCCAGTCGATAATCGAGCAGCTGGCTCAGTAGTTCCTGCCCGAGGATTACGGCAGGCGATGCGCATTCCAAACCAACGGGCAGGCCGCTTAGCCCTGCTGCAAGGCCGTCTTCATATCGTCGATGCCCTTCGCGACGAGCTCGGCGCCAAAACCGCCCCGGGCCTCTTTCCGCAAAACGGTTTCGGCCACTTTGACGGCGGAGTCGGCCGCTGCCGCACGGACTTCGGCCGCGGCCTGCGCCTCCGCCAAGGCAATCTTTTCCTCGGCCTGTTTGGTGCGGCGCTGGACAAACTCCGTCATCCGTTGATGGGCCTCATCGGCGATGCGCTGGGCCTCCGCATGGGCCTGAGCGACAACCGCTTCGGCCTCTGCCTGCGCTTCCGCGCGCCGGTTCTCAATGGAAGCAAGGAGAGCTTCGGCTTCGGCCCTTAGGCGTGCGGCTTCGGCGAGCTCGGCCTCGATTTTCTCCGCACGCTTATCGAGACCTGCCACGATCTTCTTGTGCGTGCCATAATAGATCAAAAGGAGGATGAAGACGGCAAAGCCAAGTGCGACCCAAAATTCTGCGTCAAACATCGGGGCCCCTCAAATTAGCTTTTGAGCGCGGCGGCCGCATTGGCAATGGCGGCCGCGTCGGCGGGTTTGCCGGTTATGCGCTGAACGATAGCGGCGGCGGCCTCTTTCGCGATCGCTTGGACATTGCTCATTGCCCTCGCCTTCGTCTCAGCGATCTGCTGCTCGGAAGCAGCAAGCCTCGCGTTGAGCTCGGATTCGAGCGTGGACCGCTTGGCCTCGGTCTCGGCAAGGAGCCGGGCGTGGGTTTGCCTGGCAAGCGCCAATGCATCCGATTTTGCATCGGCGATGACCTTGTCATGCGCCGCCGAGGCCTCTTCGGCCTTCGCGCGCAGCCCGTTCGCGTCCGCGATGTCGGAGCTGATCTTGTCTGCCCGGGCACCCAGAATCGATTGGACCCGCGGCAGGGCGATCTTTGCCATCAAGAGGTAGAGCACCCCAAAACTTATGGCGAGCCAGATGAGCTCTGGGTTGAAATTGACGGGGTCGAAGGGCGGAAAGCTTTTCTCGCTATCGTCGCCAGCCTTTGCGGTGTCCGGCACCCTTTCCGCCGCGGTTGCCGGCAAGCCAACCTTGCTTTCCAGCTGCGCGACGCGACTCTCAAGCTGCCTGAGCAGAGAGATCTCGGCAGCTCTTTCTTCCGGCGAAGGAATGGTTATTTCCGATTGTACCGCGAGCACCTTTTCGATTTTCCGGGTTTCGGCGAAGATGGAATTTACCGCGGCAGTGTTCTTGGAAATGGTAGTTTCGGCTGCGTCAAGACGACCCGCAAGCCCGGTTTGCGTGGTCTCGAACTGTCCGATGCGATTGCTCAAATTGGTAACGCGATCTTCGAGGGGCTGGAGGGTGGTGCGCGGGTTGTTCGAGATCCCGAACCCTACGACCATGACGATCGCCGCGGCGGCGCCAGAAATGGCGGCGACGAGCAGCTGGGACGAGAGCTTGAGATCGGGGCCTTTGCCAGCTTTGAGAGACGAACGCCAGCGCTTGGATGCGCGAGCCGCAAACATCTTCAAAGCCGCGCCGGGGTCACGCGGTGCTTTGGCTAAGGCTTTAGCCAGCGATTGGGCGATTGATTCCCGGCCGGCTTTCGCATTGTTCAAAGAACGAATCTCCTTGGGGGGCGGCAATTGCGCCCGGAGAGCTTCCGAGCGCAGGGGGCCCTATGATTTGACGACGAACAGCAGAAGGATTGCGATAAGGAGCGAGAAAATGCCGAGGCCTTCCGCAAGCGCTACGCCGATAAACACGCGCCCGAACTGCCCGTCGGATGCCGAAGGATTGCGCAGCGCGCCCAAGAGAAACTGACCGAAAATGATTCCGACGCCGATCGCGGCCGCCCCCGTGCCGATTGCGGCAAGTCCTGCACCTATTAATCTCGCTGCTGCGGGTTCCATTTTTTCTCCTATTCGCTGCGCTGTTTGGGCGACCGGTATGTTGTTCGAATATTTATTCAGTGGCCCGGGTGAAGTGCGTCTCTAAGATAGACGCAAGTAAGGATCGCAAAGACATAAGCTTGAAGGACGGCGACGAGCAGCTCGAACGCCGTTAAAACGACTGCCATAAGGAACGGCAGCGGAGCGAAAATCGCAAATACGCCTGCGCTTAGCAGGGTCACGACAAAACCGCCCATGACCTTCAGCGTGATGTGGCCAGCAAGCATATTCGCAAAAAGACGGACCGAAAGGCTGATCGGCCGGGAGAGGAACGATATCACCTCGATTGGCACGATGAAGGGAAGCAAAACGAAAGGCACATCCGAAGGCACGAAGAGCCTCAAGAAGCGAAAGCCATTGTGGATGAAGCCGTAGACGATGACGATGCCGATCACAAGCACCGCAAGCGCGGCCGTCACCACGATCTGGCTCGTGACCGTGAAGGCGTAAGGAATGAGGCCGATCACATTGCTCAGCAAGACGAATAAGAAGAGCGTGAAGACAAAGGGGAAGAAGCGCAGGCCGTCGCTCAAATCGGCCATTTGAAATGTCGATACGACAAACTCATACGCCATTTCGGCAAGGTTCTGCAGGCGCCCAGGGACAAGTGCGCGCGCGCGCGTCCCAAACAACATCAAACCGGCAACGCAAACGACAATAATCACCATGAAGAGCGAGGCATTGGTGAAACTGGCATCGACGCCGAAAGGATGCAGACTAAATATTGGCTGGATCGCGAACTGATGGATCGGATCCATTGCTTTTTCTTCCGCCACGGTGGCTTCCCGCTCCTCATCCCGCTGCTTATGCAGCGGCCTTAAGACCCACTATTTTCCTTCCCCGCCGGAATAGCGGACACC
>JAFMSB010000306.1 GCA_017353815.1 Methylocapsa sp.
TGACCGCTGCAAGAAGAAGCGCGAGCTCGACCGGGGCACCCTTGCCGCTGATCACCGTTACGAGGCGCTTGGCTTCAAGGCCGGGGACGCACTCTATGAGCCCGGCGGCTGCGAGCGTTGCGGCGGCACCGGATATCGCGGGCGCAATGGCGTGTTCGAACTGCTCGAGTTGAAGGATGAGGTCTATGATCTCGTCGGGCCGGGCGCGGATGGGCGAATGATCGACCTTGCGGCAAGGCGTGCCGGAATGATGACGATGGTTGAGGATGGGATAGCCAAGTGCCGCTCGGGAGTTACCTCGGCGGCCGAGGTTCTTCGCGTTACTTCCTTGCGCTGAATCATGACAAATTTCCGTTACCGGGCACTGACGCGCAACGGCGAGGTTGTAAGCGGCTCCATTGCGGCTTCAACGCTCGCGGAGGTGGCCGAGCGCGTCGAATATTTGGGCCTCATCCCCATCGAGACCGTTCGCGACGATGGCGGGAGCGGGAACTGGCGCTTCGATTTGGCCTTTTTGTCCCGGCCGAGGCCCGAGGATGTCACGATTTTCACCGGCGATCTCGCATTGCTTCTGCAAACGGGGGCGCGAATCAACGATGCGCTCGAACTCCTTTCGTCCGATGCCGATATCGGCCGCTTGCGGCCCGCTGTTAGCAAGATCACCTCGGCCATACTTTCGGGCGAGAGCCTCGCCGATGCTTTGGCCCATCATCCGGCGCTTTTCTCGCCAATGTATATCGAGCTTACAAGAGTGGGGGAGGCATCCGGGACCCTTGTGAGTGTCTTGGAAATGCTTGCAGCGGAGCGGACCCGAGCGGAGGCTCTCAGGCGGCGCTTCGCCGATGCGCTGCGGTACCCCGCATTTGTGCTCGCAGCTGCCGGTGCCGTGCTGCTCTTTTTCTTGACTTTCGTCTTGCCGCAGTTCGGCGATGTCCTGCGCGATTTTAATGCCAAACTCGATCCGGTCATGGCCGGCTTTCTTTCGCTCTCCGGATTTTTGCGCACACACACCTCGTCGGTGTTTCCAGGCCTCGCCGCGCTGCTTGGCGGAGGCTGGTTCATGGCCCGGCAGCCAAAGGTGCGCAGTTCATTTCTGGAAGCGCTCGCGCATGTGCCATTCGTCAACCGGTTGCTCAGCTTTCATCAAACCTCGGTGTTCTGCCGCAACCTTGGCGTTCTTCTTGGGAGCGGAGTGCCACTGGCCGTCACGCTGCGCATCCTCGCCGATTTGATGGCGACCGCGGGGCATTCGGCGGCATGGGCCAAGACCGTCGATCTCGTCCGCCACGGAGGCAAGCTGTCCGAGGCGCTTTCCAAGACGCAAGCAATCCCGCCGCTCGCCATTCGCACGTTGCGCCTTGGCGAGGAATCGGGCCAGCTGCCGATGCTGGCGCAGCGTGTAGCGGAATTCTACGAAACGAAGCTTCAACGCAGCCTCGACCGGCTTGTCGGAATCGCAGGACCTGTCGCGGTCGTCAGCATAAGCATCATAGTCGGCGGCCTCATTGTCTCCGTGATGACCGCCCTCATGTCGGTCAGTCAAATCGTTGGATAAAAAAGGGACCAATGGAATGGTAAGACTCAGTTTGCAGGGCCACAGCGGCGCGAAGAGATGCCAGCGGGCAAAGCGCGGGTTGGGGGCAAAACTGCGCGCAGGGCTTACGGGTGCCCGCCGGGATGATGGCTTTACGCTCATTGAGATTCTGGTCGTCCTCACCATCATCGGCCTGATCATGGGGCTCGTCGGGCCGCGGGTCTTGAGCTATTTGACCCAATCGAAGGTGAAGGCAGCAACAATTCAAATCCAAAGTTTTGAGAGCGCACTCGATCTTTATTATCTCGACAATGGGCGTTACCCATCAACCAGCGAGGGGCTCGCGGCTCTCGTGAAGCGCCCGGCGGGCTCCGCGGCATGGAATGGGCCTTATTTGAAAAATTCGTCCCTCCCCAACGACCCATGGGGCAATTCTTACAAATATCGTTCGCCGAGCGAGCACGGCCCTTATGAGATCGTTTCGCTGGGCTCTTCCGGCAAGGAGGGTGGGGGCACCGGCACCGCAGCCAATATCAAGAGCTGGGAGCTTCGATGATGGCAGAGCGGGATGAGGCGGGCTTTACTTTGCTCGAGATGGTATGCGCCCTCGCCGTTATCGCCTTGCTGCTGGCAACGGTCTTGCCCGCCTTTCCCCGCGGAACATCGCGCCCTCAGCTTGAGGCCTACGCCCTGAAGACTGCGGCTATGCTGAAGGCCGACCGCAATGCCGCCATTCGCCGCGAGACCAAGGTTGCTACCGAGCTAAACACGGCGGCATGGTCGGTGCGCTCCGGGGCAAGCGGGGAGGTGCTGCAACTTCCGCGCGACGTCGGTTTTCGCGCCCTAATAGCGAACCAGTGCGGGGCTCAGTCGGCCGGAACATCGATCCAGTTTCTTCCGTCCGGCATGTCCTGCGGCGGAACGATTTATCTTTCGCGGCCCGGAACCACATTAGAAATCCGCGTTACCTGGTTGACGGGAGGAGTTGAAATTGTCCCGGGCAGCTCATGAGGGCGGCGCCAGCGCCTCTGGCGCAAATGAGGGGTTCACGCTCATCGAGGTCCTCGTTGCCCTTGCCGTGGCAGCGATCTCACTGGCGGCAATTTCCTCGCTTATGGCCGCGAACATCCGCGGCTCCGGAAAGATCGCCCAACACCTTGCGCTGAGCTCGGCTTTGAGAGCTGTCGAGGCGGCCCTCCCTGATCGTAACGGCCTCGGCCCTGGAAGCCTGTCCGGCGAAATGCACGGTCAAAACTGGACCGTCGACATTGCGCCTTTCGCGATTGATTTCGATAACCCGCGCGCGCGGGCTCTGTGGGCACCCGTCGAAATCGTGATTACGGTGCAGTCACCCTCTGGCGGGCAGCAGCAACTGAGGATGGTCCGGCTGGCAAAATTGGGCGGTGCGCAATGAAGCGGAAAGGAGCGTCTCCTCCTGTTGGCGCAGAGGAGGGATTCACACTCCTCGAGACTCTCGTCGTCATAACGCTAGCTGGCTTGCTGCTTGCCATGCTTGCAACGGTGACCTCGCGCTGGCTGCCTGGGTGGAAAGCCGGTTTTGACCGCGTCCAGAGCACGGACCTGTTAGGGCTCGGCCTCGACCGGATCGCCGCCGACATTGGGGCCGCCGAATACATATCCCCCGCCGGGCCGGATGTGACCCCGCTTTTTCTGGGCTCATCTTCCTCGCTCACATTTGTCCGCTCCGCGATTGGCCCCAATTCTGCGGCGGGGCTCGAAATCGTGCGCCTCGCCGAAACCGACGACGCGCGGGGCCGCATCTTGGTCCGCAGC
>JAFMSB010000002.1:0-15122 GCA_017353815.1 Methylocapsa sp.
CGGCCCCGACGCAAGCGGGATATGGCTCTCGGCGCCGGACGCCCGCGGCTGGGGCGCTCTGCTTGCGCACCGGAGGCTCTCCATCCTCGACCTTTCGCCGGCCGGTGCGCAGCCCATGGTGGACCCGGTGACGGGGCATGCGCTTGTGTTCAACGGCGAGATCTACAATTTCGGCGAGCTCCGGCGCCGCCTGATAGCCGAAGGGCAGGAGTTCGAGTCGTCGGGCGATACCGCCGTCATGCTGCGCGCGCTCGGCCTGCATGGGCCCGGCGCGGTTGGTTGGCTGCGCGGCATGTTCGCGTTTGCCTGTTGGGATCCGGAGCAGCGCCGGCTCCTGCTTGCCCGGGATCCCTTCGGCATCAAGCCCCTTTACCTCGCACGCTCGGCAGATCCCGGCGGGGACTGGTCGCTGGCCTTCGCCTCGGAGCTGCGCGCTCTTTTGGCTTCCGGGTTGCTGGGCACGCCGCGCCTTGATCCGCAGGCCGTGGCCAGCAGTGTCTGGAACGGCTTCGTGGTCGGGCCGGGCACCGCCGTTAAGGGCATCAGCCTGCTCTGGCCAGGCCGGCTGCTCGAATTCGACGGCGGCGGAAAGGAGGTCGGCCAAAAAGACTTTTGGCAGATACCGGAGCGTGCCCTGGGTCCCCCTATGGGCGAGGATAGCCTTGCGGCCATCCTCGAAGAGGGGATGAAGCTTCACCTTGCGAGCGACGTGCCGCTTGCGGTCTTCCTTTCGGGCGGCGTGGATTCCTCTGTCATGGCAAATCTCGCCCAGCGCGCCGCGAAGAGCCCGATCCACACCTTCACCTTGGCCTTCGAGGAGCAGGAATTCAACGAAGGGCCGGTCGCCAAGCGGGTTGCGGCCGCCATCGGGACCCAGCATCATGAGGTGGTGCTGACGGAAGGGCACTTTGTCAGAAATTTGGAAGCGGCGCTGAACAGCCTTGATCAGCCGACCTTCGACGGGCTGAACGCCTATTACATGTCGCATGCGATTCGCAGCGCCGGTTTCACCGTGGCCCTTTCGGGGACGGGCGGCGACGAGCTTTTTGGCGGCTACAGGACCTATCGCGATCTGCCGGTGTTGCACCTTTGGTCGCGCCGCTTGGGCTTTGTGCCGCGCGGCGTGCAAGCCGCGGCTGCCGAATTGGCGACCTGGCCGCTGCGCCACTTTGGCGGGGCCGTTCCGCCTCAGACCCGCTGGGCGAAGCTCCCCGAGATGGTCCGTCACGGAGACGATTTGCTGACGCTCTATCAGCTGGCTTACGGCCTCTTCCTTCCGGGATTCCAGCATAAGCTTTTGGCGCCGGGCGTTGCCGAAGAGTTCGCTGACGGCCTGCCCCCAGCCATGCGCGAGCGAATCCGCGCCGAGACCTGGTGCCGCAGCCCGCTTTCGGCCATCAGCGTGATGGAGCAGCGCCTTTTCCTAGGCGAGCGGCTTCTGCGCGATAATGACGCCGCCAGCATGGCCGCCTCGCTGGAGCAGAGGGTGCCGCTTGTCGACCAGGTCCTCTTCGAAAGCGTGGACAGGTTGCCCGACCCCGCCCGCTACCATCCGCTGGGGCGGAAGGCGATCCTGCGTCGGATCGGCCTGCGCGGCCTCGACCCGGCGCTGTTCGAGCGCCCCAAGAGCGGCTTTGTGCTGCCATTTGACCGCTGGCTCCGGCGCGGCCTTAGGGACGCCATGGATGCCACCTTGCGCGACCCGCAGGCAACCGCTCCGGCAGGTCTTAACCCCGTCGCGGTGGAGCGGCTCTGGCAGGCTTTCCTCGACGGGGCGCGCGGCTTGTATTGGTCGCGGGTCTGGTCGCTCTATGTCTTTGTCCGTTGGTGCCACCAAAACCGTGTCTTTCGCTGAGAGGCCGCCGCCGAGCGGGCGGCGTCTTCGCAACTCGATGCGAGAAAATCGCCGGAGCTTATTTTTCGATCCCATGCGTTGCCGCCACAAACCCCCGGGAGCAAAAACTCTCATTGCGGCCCGGGAGCTAACGCCAGCAGCTCCCGCGAAAGCTCGACATGTCTCTTTACGTAGGCATGCGAGCTCAGCCCTTGGGGGCCCATTCGATCTTGCGCTCGTTTGGCGCGAGCCCACCGGCCTTGTTCGTCAGCAGCCGCTTCCGCGATCGCGCCGCGAATCGCCTGGGCGTCAGAAACCGGCACATATTTGACCTCTTCGTCCGAAAAATATGCACTGAGACCGCCGGTATTGCTGCAAATGATCGGCACACCCCAAAGTGCAGCCTCCTGGATCGCCGTTATCCCCGACGCGTGGGTGTTCGGCTTTAAACTGACCACGGCTAAGTCTGTCCAATCGTAGAAGAGCCGCATCAGGTCGCAATTCGATATCACCTTTATGATCAGGATGTTTGTTGCGCCGGCAATTTGCCGGAGGCTCACTTTTTGCGAGCCAATGCGAAGCTCGCACTTCTTCCAGTCTTTGACGGCATCGATCAGTGCCCCCCAATCCCTATCTTCGTCGTTTCCGAGCGAGATAATCCGGATTGGATCGTGAAACGGCCTCTTTCGAGGCGGCATTTTTTCTTCCGCTCTAATCCCGTATAGGACCAATTCCGAGCGAACCTCCGGCAACAACCGGCGTGCGATTTTCAGATTCTCGGGAGAATGGACCGTCACCACATCGGCCTGAGAAAGCAATTTCGCGCACAACCAGCGGTTTGGCCATGGAAATTTCCGCCAGCGATCGAATATCCAAACGGTCTGCGCAATCAACTTTGGCCGCCGCTTCAAGCGCAAAAACGAGGAGAGCAATAAGATGGCGAGACACTGGGACTCCGTATGGGTCCAAACGACATCGGCATCGTAGATGCCTTTGCGGTTGCGCCAGGCATGAACGAGATCGAACTTGAGGACATAACGCACGCCAAGCCGGAACAATTTCGCGGGCCTGCTTTCCTGCTGATCCTCAGAGTATTTAACAAGAAAGCCGAAGTCCGCGGCCCTATGGTATCCGTAAGCGTAGGGCTCGTTGATGCCAAGCAATTTGCCGTTAGCGTAATTTAGATTCCAGTTCCGGGCGCCGAAGTTGTGCGCCAAATGGACGAATACTTTGACGGGGTTCGAGTTATTGATTTCGTTCACGTCGATCTCCCTCTCGGAAATCAATCGCCGCTTTCTTGCTGCTGAGTCGCAGCGCCTCGAAATCGGGAGCGCCGCCCCGTTACCGCCCCCGGCAGCCGGGCCGGGCTCGCGAAATCCGGCCGGTGATCGGCTGCACCCCCGCCGCCATGCGGGCGCATGCGGCGCTTAGACCAACTTCGCCGCTTCCAAAGTAAGCGTCTCAAGCCGCAGAAATCCAGAAGGCAGCCGCTTTTCGTTTTCCAGTTGGCGCAGTTCCTCGTGCGTGCTTTCGTTCAGCTCGCATTTTTCAATATCCGCGAATCCACTTCTCCTCAAAGCTGCGGCGAGCGTCTTTTCATCGTAGATGAACTGGTGCCCCCAGTCCCGGAAAAAGTTATTGATGACAAAGATGGGATCGCTATAAGGCGCATCCTTTACAATGGCCTTCGTAGCCCACTCGATATAACGCTTTTCGAGCTCCGAATTTTGCCCGTCGTACAACTTAATCAGGAACGGAAGATTGGGCGTCGAGATCCGGATCACGCCATTTCGCCTCAACACACGGAGGCACTCTGCCAGCATCGCGAGTCCTTGCCCGTAAGGCACATGCTCGATCATATGCTCGCTGAATACGAAATCGAATTCTTCTTCGCCGAAGGGAAAAGGCTGTGTTGCATCGAGATGCAAGATTTCGGAAGACGGAGGATAATAGTCCGAATTCAGCCAGCCTGGCAGGGGGTGGCTTCCGCATCCGATATGGAGCTTTCTGACATTGTTCTGGCTGAAATAAGCCCTTATGATATTCGCATCGGCCCCGCCTGCCTTTCTCCTCGCTTGCCGCGCAAGTTTGATCAACTCCTTCGCGGCCGAATCAAGATGCAGGCGTCCCAACAACCGCTTCATTTCAATTTTCATCGGCATGATTCCTGCTCCGCGGCGGCAATGTTTCCGAAGTTGCCTCTACCTCAACAGCATTAGCGGGGGCGAGCGGCTCCAGCGTTCGCGGAGTCTATGGCGGCCAATGCCGGCGAGCTTGCGTTTGGGCTGGCGGCGGCACTTACAATCAAACCGAAGAGTGCTCCGTTTGCGACACCGAAATCCGGGCTAAGACCGGTTAGGCCCGCTGTTGCAAAATTTGGAATCAAGGCGAATTTGAGCCCGGTCACCAGTTCCGCCTTTTGCGGGTCGTCGGGAGCCTGACGCAGATAGAGCTGCAGGATGAAGCAAATAAGGAGCGCGGCGCCAATATAGCCGGTGTTGCTTAATATCGCCACATACCAGCTGGAGCTGCGGGCAGAGCCGAGGCCCGCGCCGATGCCGCGTGTCGCAAAGAAGGCATCGATGCCAACCTGGTTCCACATCATGCGCTGGGCATAGGAGCTTGATTGGGTCTTTGTGACGAGCATGCTGTCGAGTTTATCGAACACGGGGTCGGTGAGTTTCGGCGCGAGTGTGAGCACCGTAAGAAAGGCAATGAGCGCGGCCCCTGCCGCCAAGGCTTCCAATCCAAGCCCCCGGCGGACCACATCGGCCCGGGAAGAGAGCCGCCGCACCCAGTTTAGCGCATAGGCGCAGCCGAATACGGCGATTCCAACATAGGCGGTCGAAGAAAATGAGAGCGCGGCCATCGCCAGCAGCCCCAAGACCGCGGCCGGCACGATAAAATCGCGAACTTTCCCCATAAAGAGGGGCCGGAGAAAAGCAAGGCTTGCAGCATTGGCCACACAAAGAGGACCATACGCCGAGGCTTCGGGCATAAGGCCGACGACACGTTTGCCAGTGGAACTTTCGACATCGACATGAAGGGTGTAAGCGGCATTGCGGAATGGCTCCAGCAGCGATGCGAGCCCCACATTGGTCAGGACGAGATCCATGACGCCCGTCAGTATGAAGACGAATCCTCCGAATAGAAGAGCCAGAAGATAATGCCGCAGGAATTCCGGGCGGGCGGCCGCGAGGGCGAAGGCAAGACTCACGCCAATTGAGAGCGCGAGATAGGCAGATTGCGTAATGTTGCCCGAGCTGGGCTCAAGGGCAACCGGCCAATTAACCGTTGCTGTAATTGGGATAACTGTGACCGTATGAGCGAAAAGCCGCGGCATTATATAGGCTGAAACCAGCCCATAGACCAAAAAAAGAAAGAGAAAGCCGAGCCGGGCTGGGTCAAGCAGGGTATTCACCGCTCTTGCTATCTGCTCCCTTTGCAGAAGGATCTTGAGAACAAGAAACACCGCGCAGACCGGCTGCGGCAGGATATTCACCTTGCCCACCAACTCCCCAGGCACCATAAGCAGCGTTCCGAACGCTCCTGCCGCCGTGAAGACATAAAGAAGCCCTGGGCCGCGCCAGAATGTTCCGGCAGCAATCAGCAGCCAAAACACCGCAGCCGGCCAGGTAAAAGATTGCTCTGCCAATCAATTTCTCCCTAAATTCAATTCTCCAGAACGGCTTGGCAGCCCGGCAAAGCCATGCCCAATCCTTTAAGAGATGCCCTTCTATAACTATGGACGCTCCGGATGCGCAATCCGCCAGCCGCCCGGTCACCCGTTCCGGCCGTCTTGCATTGGAAAAGCGGCACGGCGCGAGCCCGCAATCGGCATCCCGGACAGCGAGACCGCGAGATCGAGATAAAGTTCGGCACTTTTTGCCCAGGAAAAACGCTTGGCCTGGTGCAGTCCTTTGGCCCGCATTGCTGGCGCGAGAGCGGGATCGCTTTGCAGGCGCTTGATCTGGCCGAGCCAATCCTCTGGCGTGCGGGGATCGGCATAAAGCGCCGCATCGGCGCAAACTTCCGGCAGACTGGCGGCCCGGGACGCGATCACCGGGCAGCCGAGCGCCATGGCTTCGAGTGCGGGCAGCCCGAACCCCTCGGCTAGGGAAGGGAAAGCAAAGCAAAGCGCTCTTTGGAACAGAGCAGCAAGGTCATCGTCGGTAACATATCCGGCCATGCGTACATTGGGCGGGACAGAACCAGGACCGGGATCGGAAAAGTGCGTTGCCGAAGAGCCCGCGACGACAATATCGAGGCCGAGCGCTTCAATTTCCCGGGCAATCGCAAAGAGAATGGCGATGTTTTTGTGCCGGGCGCGGCTGCCGAGCACAAAGATAAATGGGCGGCGATGCGCGCCTTCCGCCGCGAAGGGAGACGCATTGGGGCGCCAGCGCGCAACATGCTCATGACCATTCGGGATGACGCTTATTTTTTGAGCGGGGCAGATCCCCTTGGCGGCCAGCATTTGCGCCGAGAATTGCGAGACCGTCACAACCCGGGCCGCCCTCTTGGCGAGCAGAGGCTGGATCGTCCGGTAATAGATGCGGAAGGCGCGGCTGTAGCTCTCGCGGGCAAGGATCACATTGAGATCGTGAATGCACAGGATATGAGTCCGTGCCAGCAAAGGTCCCATGTTGCACAGACTCAATAAAACGCCCCGCACGGCAAAGGGTAAAATGAGCTGATACCACAAGGGCAAAAATGGCCCGCCTTTAGCGGCCGTCAATTCGAGCGAAATCGCGGATAAGGGGAAGCGAGGCTCAGCTCCGGCAGGGGCAACAATCCGCGCGGGCAAGATGGATCGCAATGGCAAGTCTTGGAGCAGGCGGTCGAGCGCCACCACAATCTCGCGCCCGTATCTTTGAACGCCTGTGATTTTCTGGCTGAGAAATCCGCCGTTAATAGTCAAACACGGCTGCATTTCCGCGAAATCCGTCTTTTAATCAAGCTCGAGAATCCGGGCGGGATGGAGGTAGCCGCGGAGAAGATCCAAAAAACCGAGCAAGTTCCCTAGCAACCTTCCGCGCCGGTCGGTCCAGGGCTCGGGCCAGAAAATCTTCGCGGAATTGGCAAGCAGATTGCGGCTCATTTGACGCATAGCGAGATCAAGGCGCAACGTTCCTTTGCGCCAAAGGTAGATGGGATTGGCGATTTGGGAGTAGCCGAATTTCACTCCTGAGACCCGGCCGCCCTTAACGCCAAGATGGACGCCGGCCATCCGCTGGTTCTTCACGATCCGCCCATAGGCGGCGAGCTGGCGGGAAAAGTCAACATCCTCAAGCCATCCGTAGAGCGGCAACGATTCATCGAAGCGCAGCCCCTGGGCACGAATGGGTGCAAGGCGCACGGCCATATTGCAGCCATAGGCGTTATAAACATCCGTAATAAAATCCGTTTGCGGGGGCACCTTTGATGAGGCAAGGATCGCGCGCGCCCGGTCCGCATCCATGCCCGGCCCGGTGACCCCGTCGGCGATCAACTTGCCGCTCATCGCGATGATTGCCGGATCTTCGTAGAAGCAAGACTCAAGTTCGGCAAGATAATTAGGAGCTGCAAAGAAATCATCGTCGAAAAAAACCAGAATATCGAAAGTGTGCGCAGCATCGAGAATGGCATTGCGCTGGGCGGGCAATCCGCGGCGGCCCCGTGCGAGGATAAGGGGGAAAGGAAGTGAGTCTGCGGCCGATTTGTCGCAATCCCCATCTGCCGCCGGACTGATAATGACGCAATCAGGAAGCCTCGTTTGCCGGGACAACTCGCGCAGGTTCTCGATCAGGAGATCCCGGCGCCCGGCGGTCGCAATCCCGGCGGCAAGCTTGAGACGCGAGCTCATAATATCCTCGCAAAAAAAATCCGGCGCCGATTGTCAGCCCATGGGCGGCGGCCCTCAAAGAGCGGCTTGAACCATCGCATATTGAGATTGCCGTTTCTTATGTCCAGGCGGCAAGGCTGGTTCCCAGGCTTACCGCCTGCGATTGAAAGGAAGGAGCGCGGCTGCGCTCTTCCCTCTTCACGCTTGAATGATTGATGCATGGCTGACTTACATGGATCCTGTCAAGAAGTCCAATCGCGGCCTGCTGCTTCGTATGCTTTGGGGTGGGTTAGGCCAGCAATGACAAGCCGTGACGTCCGCAGGGCGGCTCGAAGCAGATCATCGATTAATCCCGCGCGCTGGCTCTCGCCACCGCCGGATTGATATGTCTTTTAACGGCGTGGTTGAGTCCGCTGTCGCCGGACTGCATCGGCATGAATGCGAGCCGGCTTTCGACCACGGCTCTTTCGATCTTGCCCGACAGCTCGCAATGCTGCCGTCCGAGTCAACCGGCCGGTTGCGAATCACTCCCCGCTGGCAAGATCGAAGGCGCCGCGGTCGATGCCGCCGCCGACGAGAATTGCGCGCTTGCCGGAATGGTTGGGCGCGCCCACAATGCCTTCCTCTTCCATCCGTTCGACGAGCGAAGCGGCCTTGTTGTAGCCGACCGAAAGCCGCCGCTGGATGTAGCTTGTCGAGCATTTTTTGTCGCGCAGGACGATCGCAACCGCGCGGTCGTAGAGATCGCCTGCTTCTTCGGCATCCATGCTGCCCGGCGCGGTTTCGGCCTCGTCGCCAACGTCCGCATCGCCATCCTCGGTGATGGCGTCGAGATATTCGGGCTGGCCCTGAGTCTTGAGATGGGCAACGATCTTTTCGACCTCATTGTCGGCGACAAAAGGGCCGTGGACGCGCGAGATGCGGCCGCCGCCCGCCATGTACAGCATATCGCCTTGGCCCAAAAGCTGCTCGGCGCCTTGCTCGCCCAAGATCGTGCGGCTGTCGATTTTGGACGTCACCTGAAATGAAATTCTTGTCGGGAAATTGGCCTTGATGGTTCCCGTGATCACATCGACCGACGGCCGCTGCGTCGCCATGATCAGATGAATGCCCGCGGCGCGCGCCATCTGGGCAAGGCGCTGAATCGCGCCCTCGATGTCCTTGCCAGCAACCATCATTAGGTCGGCCATTTCATCGACGATCACGACGATGAAGGGCAGGAGAGAGAATTGCATCGCCTCCTGCTCGTAGACGGCCTCCCCGGTGTCCGGGTCGAAGCCCGTTTGAACGGTTCTTCTCAGCGTCTCGCCCTTGGCGGCCGCTTCCGCAACCCTTGCATTGAACCCCTCAATGTTGCGCACGCCGAGCTTCGACATCCTCTTGTAGCGCTCTTCCATCTCGCGCACCGCCCACTTAAGCGCGATGACCGCCTTCTTCGGATCGGTGACGACCGGGGTCAGCAAATGCGGGATCCCGTCATAGACCGAAAGTTCAAGCATTTTCGGATCGACCATGATGAGCCGGCACTCCTGCGGTTTGAGCCGGTAGAGCAGCGAGAGGATCATGGTGTTGATGGCAACCGATTTGCCCGACCCCGTGGTGCCGGCGACGAGAAGATGGGGCATGCGCGAAAGATCAACTATCACCGGCTCGCCGCCGATCGTCTTGCCGAGCGCGATCGGGAGGCGGTGTTTGGATTTTTCGAAGTCCTGGGAGGCGAGCAACTCGCGCAGATAGACGGTCTCGCGCTGCTGATTCGGCAGTTCGATGCCGATGACATTGCGCCCCTGCACGACGGCGACGCGGGCCGAAAGCGCCGACATCGAGCGCGCAATATCGTCGGCAAGGCCGATGACGCGGGAGGATTTGATGCCGGGCGCAGGCTCAAGCTCATAAAGGGCGACGACCGGGCCCGGGCGGACATTGATGATCTCGCCCTTGACGCCGAAATCCTCGAGCACGCCTTCGAGGAGCCTGGCATTTTGATCGAGCGCGTCTTCGGAAATGCGGTTGACGGCTGCTTTGCGCGGCTCAGCGAGAATGTGCAGCGGCGGAAAAACATAATCGTGACGCGAGAAGTGGTCGAGGAGCGAGGGCTGTGCTTCGCGCGACGCTCTCGCACCGGGTTTCAGAGCCGCGGCGGCTGCGGAAATCACCCGCCGGGGCGCGTAGGCAGCGGGGCTTTGACGCGCTTCCGCCTGCCCGGACTCTGCCCTGCGCGCAGCGGGCGGAGCATAGGCACTCGCATCGAATGCCGGCTCTTCTGGCGCGGGCGGTCCCACCCAATGCAACGGCTCGGTGGCGAGGTCGAGAGGGCGCTCGAATCCACCCGCCTCGCGGGCAAAGCTGTGCGGCCATGGCAGGGCGGGCTTCCGCCTTCGCGCAAGAAACCGGGCGAGAGCCGCCTTCAGGCTAAGACCGGCATGGATGATCGCGCCAAGCAAAACGAGCGCAAAACCTGGCTCTCCTGCCTCATCGTCGCCGGAACCGGAGCCGAACGTCTCCGCGCCGCTGGCGTGTTCCTCTTCTTCATCCGGGAAAGGATAGTCCCTAAGGGAAACCGAGGCAGACAGGAAGAGAATGGCGCCGCCCGCAAGAATCGCCGCAAAGAGCAGCATTCCCGCGTCATGGCCTGCAAGAAGCCGCCGCGGCAGGAACAGGATGGCATCGCCGAGCGCCCCGCCAAGGCCCGATGGCAGGGGCCAGCGGCTCGTAACGGGTAAGAAGGACGCAAGGCCGGCTGAGCATAAGCCGCCGGCAAGCCAAAATCCCAGCCTGCCGCTTACGCGTTCGAGGTGCCTTTCCATCAAGAGCCGCCACCCCCAAAGGCCCGGCGGCAAAAGAAAGGCCGTCGAGGAAAGCCCAAGGAGCTGCATAACGAGGTCGGCCGCAATGGCTCCCGGCATTCCGAGAAGATTGCGAACCGGGCCCGGCGCGGCATGGTTGAGGCTTGGATCCTCGGCCGACCACGAAGCCAAGGCCAAAGCGAGTCCCGCCGATGCCCCAAGCAGAGTCACGCCGGCAATTTCGGCGCCCCGTCTCAATGCGAGCGCGCGCAAAGGCTCCGGTATCCAGTCGAAAGCCGCGGTGATCCTTGCCGGGCGCATAAAGCCCCGCCGCCGCGCCGGTGCCATTTTGCTCAATCCTCCTCTGGCAATTCAGCCGCGGAAACCCAGTCCTTTGAGAAGGGCAGTTTGCCCGGAAATGGCTCCCTTAATGAGAGTGCTCGCGTCGGGGTCTCTGCCTGCTGCTGCCTAGCTGCCAGCGGCGCGATGACCAAGCCAAGGACCGAGCCAATAGCTGGCGGCAGGTTAAAGCCCGCTTAACCTTGCATGCGGCGGATGGCATACGGTAAATGAATCTCTCGTGTCCACGGGCTGACAGTTGCCGCTAAGCATGGGACGCGGCGTTAATCCTAAGCAAGAGTGCCCGATGGCGCGGAAGCGGCCCGGGATCCGGTGCGGTGCCCCATTTTAATGAGGGCACCCGCTGTGATTTCCCAAAGGCTTCTTATCTTCGCGAGGAAGCAATGCAGGCATCTTACTAACCAGCGGTCCCGAATGACTTCCCCGGGCATAACTGTACGAAAGATCGGACCGGCGGATATCAAATACGCTTTGGCCAAAGGCGTTGGCGATTCGCTGGCGATGCCGTCGTTCCATGTTTTTCTGGCTCTGACTTACCCTATCGCCCTAATGTGGTTCACGGGCTACGCTTTGCCCTTGCTTTTTCCGCTCATGGCAGGATTCGCTCTGGTCGGCCCCTTTGCCGGGATCGGATTGTATGAGATGAGCCGGCGGCGGGAGCTTGGCCTCGATACCTCATGGGGAGAGGTATTCGATGCGGTGCGCTCGCGATCGATCTCATCGATTCTGTTAATCGGCCTGTTGCTGCTGATTATATTTCTGTCTTGGTTGTTCGCGGCCCAATTACTTTATTTGGCAGTATTCGGAGCGGCGCCGCCCGAGTCGCTCCTGTCGCTTGTCACCGTTGTTTTCGGCACCGCGCAAGGCTGGAAGCTTATTGGATTGGGCACAGCAACCGGTTTTGCCTTTGCCGTGGCGGCACTGAGCATTAGCGTTGTCTCATTTCCCTTGCTTTTCGATAGGGATGTCGGAGCCTTGGCGGCGGTTCAGACTTCCGTCAGGGCAGCCGTGGAGAATGTTTTCACCATGGCGTTATGGGGGCTGATCATCGCGGCCTCTCTGGCGGCTGGTTTTCTCACTTTTCTGGTCGGGCTCGCCGTCGCCGTGCCGGTCCTGGGGCATGCAAGCTGGCATCTTTACCGCCGGGCCGTCGTGCCCGCGGGCCCGGCCTGATCTCCAGCCGGCAAAATCAACTTCCGTTCAAATTCGTGCCATCTGGGTTTTCATGATGCGGATAAGTATTTACTTCGTTAAACGGACCGGGCGGCTGCCGTGCAAGATCATCGCAGGCTGGCGAGTGATTTATGCCCAAACTATTCCTTGCCATTGCCTCCCTCATTATGCAGGGATGCGGCGCGGATATTACGGCTCGGGCATAATTAGGACAGCAGCGGGAGGCCTTTTTCCGGGTCGGGGGCAATGAAGCGCTTTTTCGATTTCTTCTGGCCGGTTTTTGGCTTTGCCGCGGTCGCCGTCTCCTTTTGGCTCCTCCACCGGGAATTTCGGGGCGAAGCCGTGGGGCCCGAGGTGTGGGAGCATTTCAAATCCATCCCGCTCAAAAACACTCTGCTGGCGGTCCTTTCCACGCTTGTCGCCTATGCGGCCCTGGCCTGGTATGACCGCATCGCGCTCCTTCATCTTGGTGTAAAGCATATTTCTTGGGTTTTCATTTCGCTGTGTTCATTTACGACCTACGCGCTTGCCCACAATATCGGCGCGACCGTTTTTTCGGGGGGAGTTGTACGCTACCGCGCCTATCATTCGAAAGGCTTGAGCGCGGCTCAGGTCGCGGTCCTGGTCACGGTCTGCTCGCTCACCTTTGCGCTCGGCACTGTTCTGCTTGGCGGCATCATCTCGGTCTTTGAGCCGCGGCAGCTTGGCCGTTTCCGCGGCATGTTGCCAGAGAAATTCCGCTTTCTCGGCGATCCAACGATGGCCAAGCTTGCCGGGATCGTGCTGCTTGCCGCGATCGCGATTTATGTGATGGGCTCGATCTTCCGGTTTAAGCCGCTGATCATAAAAGGGTTTAAGCTCGAATATCCGAGCCTCGGGGTTGTTGTCCGCCAGCTGTTGGCGGCCCCGCTCGAGCTTTTGGGAGCTGCCGGAATCATCTATTTCGCTTTGCCCGAGGCCGGCAACCCCGGCTATTTCGCCGTGCTCGCGGTGTTCATTTTTTCCTTCTCGGCGGCGCTATGGTCCAACGCGCCCGGCGGGCTTGGCGTTTTCGAGTGGTTTTTCATTACCGCCATGCCCGAGATGCCCCACACGCAAGTTCTCGCCGCGCTTCTGGCCTTTCGCGTCTCCTATCTTCTGGTCCCGCTTTTTCTCTCGATTTTCGTCGTCATCGCCTTCGAGCGAAACAGGCTGAACGAAGTGCTGCACCAGGACGGCAGCCATCCCTCGGCCGGGATCAAGCCCGCTGCCAAAAGTTAGGCGCTGCAGCACCGCGCCCGTTGCCGCGCTGCAACAGTGGTGGATAATCTTGTCCCCCAGGCCCGGCCGCTTCTAGAGGCGCAGACGGAAGCGAATGCACGCCGTTCAATACTTCTCATGAATTAAGTGTGTCGTCCAATGAGTTTTGCAGCCAAGTAATCCAGGAAGATAATACTGAGGTCATATTCGCAGCTTTTGGAGGCACAGCCGCAAAATACATTGCCGTTTTTTCATCACATATTCCATGCAGGAAGGTTTGTGCTCAGCAGTTTGGGCGCAACTGGTCCATAGCATGGAGGATAAGTGTTGAGGGTTATTATCACTGGAGCGATGATTTTGATGTCCTCGTGTCTTGCCGCGCAAGCCCAGAGCTGGAAAGGCAGGGCTTCTTATTATCGGGCACGGACCCAGATGACCTGCGCGCATCGCTCCCTGCCCTTCGGCACTCACGTTCGGGTTACGAACCTCGCCAATAAACGCTCAGTTGTGCTTGTGGTCGACGACCGCGGGCCCTATATCCGCGGCCGTATAATTGACGTCTCGAAGATGGCGGCGGACATGCTCGGGTTTCGCCATGCCGGCCTAGCGCAGGTCGAGGTCTCCACCCTCGTGAACTAATCCAAGGTCACTCCGCTTGCTGTTGGCGCCGGTCCTTGCGGAAGAGTTCACTGACAGTCTGCCCACAGCCTTGCGCGAGCGAATCCGCGCCGAGACCCGGGGCCGCACCGCGCTTTCGTCCATCAGCGTCATGGAGCAGCGTCTTTTCCTAGGCGAGCGGCTTCTGCGCGATAATGACGAGGCCAGCATGGCCGCCTCGCTGGAGCAGAGGGTTTGTCGATCAACTCCTCTTCGAAAGCGTGGACCGGCTGCCCGATCTGGCCCGTTACCATCTGCTGCGGCGGAAGGCGATGCTGCGGCGCATCGGCTTGTGCGGCCTCGACCCGGCGCTGTTCGAACGGAAAAAGCGGCTTGGTGCTGCCTTTCGACCGATGGATCCGGCGCGGCCTCAAAGACGCCAAGAATAAGACCCTGCACGACCCGCAGGCCACCTCTCCGGCGGGCCTCAAACCGGTGGCGCTCGAGCCGCTCTGGCAGGCATTTCTCGACGTGGCGTCCAGCATTTATTGGTCGCGGGTCTGGGCTCTTTATGTCATTATATCTTTGTCCGCTGGTGCCACCGCACCCGCGTCTTCCGGTAATCCGGCTGTCCCGCGCGGGCCAGGCGACGGCGCGCTCCCGGCTCAGTCAGCAAAGTAGCGCCGGATCCGTTGCACGATTCGCCCGGCGGCGTAACCATCCCCATATGGATTTTTGGCGGAGGCCATGGAGCGATAGGCAGCTTCGTCCGTGAGCAGCCGAGAGGCGTGCTCGACGATGGCCGAAGCATTCGGGCCAGTCAGGAGCGCAGTGCCAGCGGCCACGCCCTCCGGGCGCTCGGTCGTGTCGCGCATCACGAGGACCGGTTTGCCGAGCGAGGGCGCCTCCTCCTGCACCCCGCCCGAGTCGGTCAACACCAGCCTGCATCGCACCATGAGTGCCACGAAGTTGCGGTAGCCCTGAGGCGCGATGAGCCGGACGTTTGGTAGATCGCCCAGCAGGCGACTGACGTGCACAAGCACATTTGGGTTGAGGTGAACCGGATAGACCAAGGAGTGATCGGTGAAGCGTTTGGCGAGGGTGGCAACGGCGCGACAGATTTGCTCAATCCCGTTGCCAAAATTCTCGCGGCGGTGGCCTGTAATGAGAATCATGGGCGTTTTTACCCAGCCCGGGCCTAATAGGCCAGTCAGCTCCTCGTCGATGCAAGTTCGGAGCGTGGCGTCGGCCGTCTGGTTCGCAACCTCGATGCGCAGGGCGTCGATGACCGTGTTCCCCGTCACGACGA
>JAFMSB010000002.1:15132-23032 GCA_017353815.1 Methylocapsa sp.
CCTCACGCAGGAGCGCTTCCCGGGCCGCGCCGGTTGGGGCGAAATGGAGCGTGACGAGCGGGGTGGCCAGCCGGCGGTTCACCTCCTCGGGGAAGGGCGACCAGATATTGCCGGTGCGCAGCCCGGCTTCGACGTGGCCAATGGGAATGCGCCGGTAGAAGCAGGCCAGCGACGCCACCAGCACGGTGGTGGTGTCGCCCTGGACAAGCGCCATGTCGGGCCTCGCCGACTCGAGCCAGCCGTCGATGCCATCCATAAGGCGGGCGGTCAGCCCGGCCAGTGTCTGGTTGGGGCGCATCACATCGAGATTGGCGTCAACCGTGAAGCCAAAGGTATCGGCGACTTGGCGGAACATCTCCTTATGTTGGCCGGTGGCTACCACGGTGCAGCGGAAATCCTCGGAGCGGCGCAGCTCGGCCACGACCGGGGCAAGCTTAATTGCCTCCGGGCGGGTGCCCATAAAGACAAGGATGTTACGCGTTGCAGTCATGGCCCGCGCTCGCGGCTTTGGGTTGCGGGAGGACGGCCGAGGCGGCGCGCAACGATTTCCCGTATGGCGAGACAGATAAACTGGCTATTGGTGGTGAGGTAGCGCTTCCACAGCTTTCGAGGCTCCATTAGGAGCCGCCAGAACCACTCCATGCCAAGCTTCTGAATCCAGCGAGGGGCCCGCTTGATGAAACCGGCCAGCACGTCAAAGCTGCCGCCCACGCCCATGATTACCGGCACATTGAGACGCTGCCGGTAACGCTCGCACCAGGTCTCCTTGAAGGGGGTCGGCATGCCGACAAAAAGCATGTGGGCTCCGCTGGCCCGGATATCCGCGATGATTGATTGGTGATCGCCCGCTCCGAAGTAGCCATCGTGGAAGCCAGCGATTTCGAGGCCGGGGTTCCGGGTCCGGCTCAGCTCTACCAGAGCCGTCACAACCTCCGGCCTCGCGCCGAGGAAATAGACGCGCAGCTTTTGCTCCCCGGCTGCTGCCAAAAGGCCCGCCATGAGGTCCACCCCGGCCACGCGCTCCGGCACGGGCTGGCCCGAGGCCCGCAAGGCCCAGACTACCGACATGCCGTCGGCCAGAATGAGGTGACCCGCCCGGCAGGCCCGCGCCAATGCCGGATCGCGCCGCATCATGCAAAGATGAGAGGCGTTGACAGTTATAACCGTTTGGGGCGCGCGCGGGGCCCGGCACAGCTCGATGCATTGGGCCACCGCGGCCTGCATGGTCACGGTGTCGAAGAAGAGGCCCAGCAGCTCGGCCCTTTCGCTGCGCTTCATTGACGCTTCATCAAGACCCGTGAGCCGGGTGCTTGGCGTGCCAGAGGGGGGCCCGGTCGGCGTTGACCCGGGCCGTGGCGGCCCGCTTGCCTACGCGCAGGCAAGCGTGTTGGTAGGACCGGAGGAAACGCCGGAACTCGAGGTCGTCATAGCGCGGCAAGCCCCTGAGCCAGCTTGTGAGATAGCCCCACAGCATGGCCACGCTCCCGATCAGAACCGGGTGAGCCGGCAGGCGGTAGATGGACGCCGCCATGTAATAGAGGGGCGAGGTTCCCATGAAGTACTGACCGAATCCCGCCCGAAGTCTGCCAGTCCAGATGCCCTTCTGGCTGGCACCCTGCGGGCGCAAGTGCAGGAAGCGGATGGGCGCCAGATCGACACTCTCGGCGATCCAGCCGAGCATGCGGGCCCGGTGGCAGTCGATACCGTCCCACATGACCTCGCGCACGAAGCCGCCGATCTCCTTGAAGCAGGCGACCCGGTAAAACTTGGTCATACCCACGGAAATCTCGTCGCCGCATAGTTCCGGCACGAGCGCGCCGGTCCGCGGGTGGACGAACCATGGCTTGCCGGAGGTGGTCCCGACGCGCGGATCGCTCTCCATCCTCTCCATCAGCAGCTCGAAATAGCGCGGCGGCAGGTCCAGGTCCATGTCGAGCTTGCAAAGATAGCAGAAGTCCTCCAGGCGCACTCCCACCAGACCGGCATAAAAGGCCTCGATGACGCCCGGCCCCACCTGCCTGCGGCCGCGGTCGGTGCGCCGCACCACGCGCAAATAGGGCAGGCGGCGCGCGTATTCTTCCAGGATGGCCGGCGTCGCGTCGGCCGATCCGTCGTCCACGACCACCCAGAGCGCTGGCGGCACCGATTGCGCCGCCACGCTGTCCAGCGTCCGGCGGAGATAATGTGCCTCGTCCCGGGACGGCGAAATGAGGAGATAGCGCCGCGATGGATTCACGGAATAAAGCTCGGTCGAAAGGGCTACGGCAGAATGATCGTCTGAGTTCGCGAACATCTAATAGTCAACATAATTTTCCCCGGATTTGCGGGGCAATAAAAGATGAAAGCCAATAGGCGCGCCGACGAAACGTCGAATCGGAGGCCGTGTCAATGGCAGACACCGGCAAACAGGAAGAATTGGCGTCGGGGCGCTTTACATCGATGGCTCATGCGCCTTCGCGGAGGCGCGCTCCACATGTCTTAACGCCCCGCAAAGAACGTCCGCTCCTGCTCCCGGCTTGCGAGCTTGCTCCGCAAGGTGGCACCTGAAGGCGCGCGCGCCGGGCAGGCCATTGACGAGCCCGAAAATGTGCCGGGTCATGGCATGCAAGGGGACGCCCTCGGCAAGACCTTCCTCGAGATAGGGAATAAAGGCGTGGATCGCCGATTCCCTTGTGGCGAAGCGGCTCCTTTCGCCGAAGAAGATGGGATCGGCATCGAGAAGCAGCGCCGGATTCTGATAGGCGAGGCGCCCGATCATAACGCCATCGACATATTCGAGTTCGGCCTGCATCCCAGAGAGCGTCGAGAGCCCGCCATTCAGCACGACCACAATACCGGGATAGCTTTGCTTCAAACGGCGCACGCGCTCATAATCGAGGGGCGGGACCTCGCGGTTTTCTTTGGGCGACAGGCCTTTCAGCCACGCCTTGCGGGCGTGGACGATGAGCGCGCAACAGCCGGCCGCGATAACCCTTTCAGCCAGGACTTGGAGCGCCGTCTCGGGATCCTGGTCGTCGACTCCGGTCCGGCATTTGACCGTCACCGGAATTTTCACCCTCGCCCTAATTGCGGCAACGCACTCACCGGCAAGCTCCGGCTCGCGCATCAAGAAGGCGCCAAAGCCACTGTTTCCCACGCGCTCCGACGGACAGCCGAGATTGAGATTGATCTCATCATAGCCGTAATCCGCGCCGATCGCCGCCGCCTCGGCCAATTGTGCGGAGCAGCACCCGCCGAGCTGCAAACAGACGGGATGCTCCTCCTCGTTGAATTGCAAAAGGCGGCGCCGGTCCCCATGCAAAACGGCCGCTGCCGTGACCATCTCGGTATAGAGCCGCGCGCGGCGCGAAAGGAGGCGATGGAAGAAGCGGCAATGCCGGTCCGTCCAATCCATCATCGGCGCTACGCAAAACCGATAGGCTTGATTTTGCATTGTTTCCGAGCCCGGGCGCCCCGCCACGCGGCAAGGCGCCGTAATCGCGCTTTTGCGGCCAAATCTTAAGATATCGTGCCGCCCTCGCCTTCTCGCAGCGGCCGGTCTAAGGCGGGATCCGTGGCAAGCGCCTGCGCGACGAGCTTGGCCGTCTCACCCTCGATCCGGCTCTCCAGAAGCCGAAGAAAGCGTCTTTTGTCGAGATCCGGCGCAATCGGCTCCAAGAAGGCAATCGTAGCTGTTCCGGGTTTTATGATAAGGCTGCGGCGCGGCCAGAAAAGGCCGGTGTTCAGGGCAACGGGCACACAGACGGCCATGGTCTCGCGGCAAAGATAGGCAACCCCAGGCTTGTAGTCGGGCTTATTGCCGACGGGCTTGCGGGTGCCCTCCGGAAAAATGATGAGCTGGCGGCCATGGGCGATGGCTTCGCGCGCTTGGCCGGCAAGATTGCTTAGGGCTTGGGCGCGTCCGGCGCGGTCTATGCCGAGCTGGCCCGCACCTTTCAAATACCAGCCAAAGACGGGGATTGCCAGGAGCTCGCGTTTGAGGATGAACGAAAAATCCGCACCCTTTGTGGTGAGCGCCTGGGTCTCGAGCGCCGATTGATGTTTGGCCGCGATGATGCAGGCGCCGCGCGGCAAATTCTCAAGCCCGCGCCATTCGATCCTTGTCTTGCAGAGCTTTTCGAGCAGCCACACCGCCGAGCCGGTCCAGAATTTCGCGTAAGACTGGACCCAGTGCCGGCCGAGCAAAAGAACTGGCAAACCGGCGATCGCAAGGATCGCGGTCAGCAGATAGAAGGACGCGTGGAAGAGAAGCGAGCGAAACAAAACCATCGGTTGCCGAGGCGCCCGGAGAGCGGAATTTGGCTGCTTCTACAAGCGCGGGGCGGCGCGGTAAAGTCGTCCGTGCCGAGGTTAGGCCGCTGGTTTTTGATGCTATGACGCCTGCAGCTGTTTTTCCGGGCTGCCCGGCTGTCATCCACTGACGCAAACCAGCGCCTTCACGTTAAGGCAATTTCCATGGCAGTAACTGTCGCGCCCTATGGAACCTGGCAATCACCGGTCACGGTCGAACTGATGACCTCGGCAGCGATTGGCCTGAGTTCCCTCAGCGCCGATAGGGATGATCTCTATTGGCTCGAAGCAAGGCCAGGCGAAAATGGGCGCACGGCTCTCTGCCGCCGCGTTGCAGCAGGCGATATCGAAGACGTTACCCCGCCGCCCATCCACGCCGGCAGCCGTGTCCACGAATATGGCGGCGGCGCTTACCGTGCGCAGGGCGGCCGCATTATTTACAGCGAGCGCAAAGATGGAAGCGTCTGGATCATCGAGGGCACGCGCGCGCCGCGCCGGATCGAGACGCCGGAGGGGTGCCGCTATGCCGATTTCGAATTCGATCCCTCGCGCGCCCGTGCCTTAGCCATAAGGGAGGATCATCGCGGCCGCCCTGCAACCGATCCAAAGGCGGCAATCGTGGCTTTGCCCTTCGCTGCCCACGGCAAAGAAGAGGTTTTGTTCGAAGGCCCGGATTTTTTGAGCTCGCCCCGGTTTTCGCCTTCGGGCGATAAACTCGCCTTTCTTGCCTGGGATCATCCCAACATGCCTTGGGATGGCACCCGGCTTTATGCCGCCCTCGCTTCGAGCAAAGGCTCGCTTCATTCGGTAAATCCTGCCATGGGGGAGGCGCAAGAGGCAATCGCCGATCCCAAATGGTCAGCGGATGAGGCGCTCTATTTCTGCTCCGACCGCAGCGGGTGGTGGAACCTCTACCGGCTGCGGGGCGGGCGCGTTGAAGCCCTCGCTCCCGTTGAGGCAGAGATTGGAGGGCCGCTCTGGCTCTTCCGCCAGCGCTTTTTCGATTTTTTGCCGGATGGCCGGATTATCGCTGCGATTGTCCGGGACGGAATAAGGTCGGCCGCTCTCATCGCGGACGGAAACATCACCCCGCTCGTTATCGGCCAGGTGCAGGAATGCCCATGCCCGCTCGGGCAAGGTCTCGCCTATATCGCCACGTCTCCCGCTTCGCCGCCCGCGGTTTACATCTCGACAGGCATTGAGGGCAGTGGGCCCAGCCTTATCCGCGCCGCGATGCCGGCCGCTTTTCCCGAAGCGAGTGTCTCGGTTGGCCTCCCAATCGACTTTCCATCGCGCGCCGGCACTGCGCACGCCTTTTGGTATCCGCCCAAAAACCGCGATTACAAGGGTCCGGCAGGCGAGTTGCCGCCGCTCATCGTCTTATCCCATGGCGGGCCAACGAGCATGGCGAATAATGGTTATTCCTTAGGCATCCAATGGTGGACGACCCGCGGGTTTGGCGTTGTGGACGTCAATTATGGCGGCTCAACGGGGTATGGGCGCGCCTACCGCGAGCGGCTTTATGGCGCGTGGGGCATGGTCGATGTCGAGGATTGCGCGGCGGCGGCAGAATACCTTGCCGAACGCGGGCTCGTTGACAAAAACCGCTTGATCATCCGTGGAGGGAGCGCGGGCGGTTTCACGACGCTCTCCGCGTTAACGTCGCTCGATCTCTTCAAGGCGGGGGCGAGCTTTTATGGCGTCGGCGATCTCATGCTGCTCGCAAAAGACACGCACAAATTTGAATCGCGCTATCTCGACAAGCTCATCGGGCCCTTGCCGCAGGCCGAAGCCCTTTACCGCGAGCGCTCGCCCATCAATCATGTCGACAGGCTTTCTTGCCCGGTGATTTTCTTCCAAGGCGAGGACGACAAGACGGTGCCGCCCAATCAGGCGGAAACAATGGTCGACGCCATGAAGGCGCGAGGCCTGCCCGTTGCCTATTACTCCTTTGCAGGCGAAGGTCACGGGTTCCGCAAGGCCGAAACTTTGCGCCGCACGCTGGAACTCGAGCTCGATTTTTATGCCCGGGTTTTTGGCTTCGCGGCACCCGGTCTTAGCGAGCAGGCCGAGATCGCGAATATGCCGCGGCCCTGACCGCAGCATGCTGCTGGCGATCAACCACGCGGCTTGCGGGCTTTGCAATTCAGGCGAAGCGCGCGGCCATAAAGCAGTGCCGCCTTGGCATTTATGAGCGGGACTTCTCCTCCCGCCCCAAGCCAGCGGCGCCGCAGATTTCGCTCTGCCGCAAGGAGGAGCCGCGCCGCTGCGATGAGGGCGCCCGGCGCGGCTGAAGAAAGGCCCGGGCAAAGGATATCGAGCGTCTTTGGGGATTTCGCATAGGCGCGCGCGCGGCTTTTTACCAGCCCCGCGGCCGTGCGGGCGGCTTGCGCCGCAAGTGTGGCTTCGGCGCCTGCTCGGGCATGGCTAGCGTCGGTCATGGCTCGGGCCTTCCTTTTTGCCCGAGCGGGGTAACAAGGTAATAATACCTATGTCAAGGTAATATCACCTGTCGATGTCCTCCTGGATCCGGCGCCACTGACCGGATCTTACAACCGCCCTTATCTCCGCCGCCCAATCGATACGCACCCCACGCAGCGGCGCCGCATTGTGGCTTTCGAGGTCGAAGGTTCCCGCCGTTGCGCCTCGCTGGATGCGCTTGAGATAAGATTTCCCGCCGGCAGTTTTGACGGCCGCCTCATGGCCGATAATGTCCTCTGGCTTGCTTCCGGAGCGCCAGCAAAGAACCGCGTCGCCCGGATCGTAACGCGGCCACATGCTGTCGCCCTCGACAATCAAGGCGGCCGCCGCGGGCAGCGAGAAGGGCAGCTCGATATGGAACAGAGTAGTGGGAATTTCCTCCAATCCTGGTAGGATTTCGGCCCCGGCGCCGATTTGCCCGGCCACCGGAACCGCAGTGGCCGCCGCTTCCTCCCCTGTCCCTTCGAGCAGCCAGGCCGCCGTTGTCTTTAGCACTGGGGCGAGCGCAATCAGAGTTTCGGTGGTGACCCCGCGCCGGTCATGGCTTTTGGCCGCGCGTTTCAAATTCCGGATGGCGTCGGGCCGCTTGGCCGCAAGGGATGCCGCATGCGCCGATAGCCCCACGGCTTGGAGCCGGCTTTCGATCCGGGTGAGCACATCGTCGAGTTCCATGCCGGTAGAATAACCGTACACTCCGCCGATTGCATCAGGTAAAATAGCCTTGACATGTCAGGTAAGATTACCTATAACGCCTGCACCGGCGAGCTTCGGCCCGCCACATTTAAGCAGGAGCTTTACCGTAATGATTGCGACAGAAGTTTATAAATCGCGCTGGACCGGCGAGCGGATCGCACGCCTCGGATACCTTCTCGGCCTCGGCTGGGACGCCAAGCGCATCGCCGAGGACCCAATCATTGCCTCAACCGCTAACAATGTGCACCGGCAAGCGCAGCGTTTCGGCCTCGCTTTTCGCGCTGCAGCGGCAGCTGTTCCCCTCCGCCTTTCGCTCGACGCCGCTAAGCAGTTCGATGCCGCCGCAGAAAAACGCGGTGTTACGCGCGAAGCAGTGATCCGTCTCCTCCTGCTCGAAGTCGCGGCCGAGCCCAATCTCATCGAAAATATCCTGGAC
>JAFMSB010000307.1 GCA_017353815.1 Methylocapsa sp.
TTTTTGGGCCGCGACCGGACGAAAATGCTTCACGTGAGGCATTTCTTGAACGAATCTAAAAAAAAGATGCGGGGCGGCTGGCCGCGCGGTCTCCGACCTTTCCGCTCGCCCGCTGCTTCGCGTGATTTTGATTGCAGAACCGGCTTTTATAACTTGCCTTTCACGGCTTCGATCAGCTGCTTCAAACTGAAGGGCTTTTGAAGAAAACCGAAATCCTCGCCTTTGGGTAAATGCGCGAAAGCCTCGTCCGCGTAGCCCGAGACGAAAATCACCCTCGCCTTGATCCCGCGTTTGCACAATTCCGTAAACATTGCCGGGCCGTCCATCTCCGGCATGATGACGTCGGAGACCACGAGATCGATGTTTCCTTTTTGCTCCGCGGCGATGTGCAGCGCCTCGATGCCGGAAGCCGCCTGCAAGACGGTGTAACCGCGCGAGGCGAGTGCACGGGCACAGAATGCCCGGACCGCCTCTTCGTCCTCAACGAGGAGAATCGTTTCGTGCCCCGTAAGGTCGGCGGCGGTATTGTCCCGCTTTCCCACTTGGACGAGGGCAGGCCCGTCGGGAATATAGCGCGGCAAAAGGATCGTGAACTTCGTCCCCTTGCCAACTTCGCTCGAACAAAAAATATAGCCTTCCGTCTGCTTGACAATGCCGTAGACAGTAGCAAGGCCGAGGCCGGTGCCCTTTCCAACTTCCTTGGTGGTAAAGAACGGTTCGAAAATTTTATCTCTGACGTCCGGCGCCATGCCGTGGCCGAAATCCTCGACCTCGATTGCCACGTAATCGCTTGGAACGAGCGATGGCTCGCTGAAGATGGCGCACTCGGCCGCGAGCACATTATGCGTGCGCAAAATGATTTTGCCGCCATCTGGCATGGCGTCGCGCGCATTGACGATCAGGTTCATGATAACCTGCTCGAACTGGCTAAGGTCGGCGCGCACGAGCCAAAGATCGCGGCCATGCCGCAATTCAACTGTGGTTTTCTCCCCCACCAGCCGTTTCATCATTTCTTGCAGATCGGAAAGCACGTCACCCAGCTGCAAGATTTGCGGCCTCAAGGTTTGGCGGCGTGAGAATGCCAAAAGCTGGCGCACGAGCCTTGCCGCGCGGTTAGCGTTTTGTTTGATCTGGTTGATGTCGCGAAAAGATGGATCCGTTGGCCGGTGATTGGCGAGCAAGAGATCACAATGGCCGATGATCGCGGTCAGCACATTATTGAAATCATGTGCGACGCCGCCCGCAAGCTGGCCAATCGCTTGCATTTTATTCGATTGGGCAAAGTTGCTCTGCAGAGCTCGTTGTTCGGTTGTATCCAGCGCGTAAACAATGGCGCCACTCTGAGTCTCCTTGGCCGCCGCGGCAAAAAAGAGCCTGGCTGAGCGGTCGCCTTCGCCTGCGAGGCCGGCATCGACAGGGGCAATTTCGAAAGTGCCCCGGAATGCGGCTGCTAGCGCGCCCGCGACGGCGGCATGGTCCTTGTTCCGGATCGCCGCGAAAATCGCTTTGTCGGCGCAACCGGAACTGTTTGTGGCATCTGGCATGAGCCGGGCAAAGGCGTTGTTCCAGTGAATAGCCTCGCCCTTGCGGCCAAGCACGGCGATGGCAATAGGCAGCGAGGCGAATATGCCGGCAAAGAGTTCCTCGCCCGGGTATGGCGGCCCTGCCAGGTCATCGCTGGCAGGGCGTTTGAGCACGAGCGCACAGGATGTTTCGGCCGCGCCATCCTCATGGGGCAAGACGCTGCACAAAAGGCGGACGGACGGGGATTGCCCGCTCCGGCATCTCAACACCGTGTCGAATTCTCTGCCGCCATGCTTGCCCCCGGCACCGCCGGAAAGGGAGGCGGCGAGCGCCTGGCCATCGGCGGGCGCCAAATCTGCAAGCGTGAGACGCGCTGTCCCGATCTCTTGACGCCCATAGCCGAGCCAGCCGGCGAGCGTGGCATTCATATAATCAATCTCTCCTGCCCGGCTCCACGACAAGAAACCGGCAGGCGCATAATCCAAATAAGCTGCCCTGCGGCGCAACTCCTTAACGGCATGGCCCTGCTGCTCGCGCGGATGCGTGATGTCGGCGATCGACCAAAAAGCGCCGCGCGTAATACCGGAACGCGGCAGGGGCCTTACCTTGACGAGATACCATCCCGCGCCGCCACCTGTGCCGCCGAGTGGAGGGGAGATGCGTATCTCCTCGGCAGCGGCCGAGCCTGACCTTGCCGCTTGGGTAAGCCTGTAAACGGCCGGGGATGCCTCCGGCCAACGCGAAAGGAGGTGCTCCAGGGTTGTGGCATCATGAGGCCCTTTTGCGCCTGCAAGAGCAAGGTAGGCTTCATTGGCATAAAGGATCTTCCCGTTGGCGGTGACTGCGATCAGCCCATCGCCGCTCGCCTCGCAAATGAGTTTGGCGGGCACACAATCTCCAGCCTCGCCGGAAAATCGCAAAAAACCAAAAGCGACAAGAAATAACGCACAAATTCCCGTGACGGCCAAGATCACCAGTATTGCGGCGGCAAAGCTCGTTGCGGCGCCCGCTGGCAAAATCGAAATGGCTCCAGCCGACAAGGCCATAAGCGCGGCAAATGTGGCGGCCGGGATGAGGCCCGCGCCACGGCCCGGGGCATTGAGGCCGGCTTGAGCAAGGTGTTCATTCATGAAACTTGCCTGCATCGAATGCGGCCGCCTTTGCGCACAACGCCCGCCCGGCGAATTGTGAGTCCATCGCTATAGCCGGTCCGGCAGCAGTGCGGCTCGCACATTGGGGCAGCCCGATTGGTCACCTTTTATCAACCGGTGATAATCGAGAATCAGCCCGGCAAGGACTAATCCGGTCTTGGCCGCCATGCAATTATGTTAGGCTTGCGCGGCATGGACCTCTGCCTCAACCCTTGGAGACCCGATTGAACGGAAGCTTTCTTTTGGACAAAAATTTCGCTGTCCCCGCGGCTTACGCGATCGCTGCGGCGGCACTGGTTTTTTTTCTCCTGCGTGCCTTCTCCCTTCGCAAACTCCGGCTGCCCCGCACGGCAAAGCCACGGCCGGCAAGGCTTGGGATTGTCGACGTTTTCGACGTCGGGCCCCGCCGTCAGCTGGTCATTGTGCGCCGCGATAACGTGGAGCATCTTCTAATGATCGGAGGCCCGAACGATGTCGTAATTGAGTCGCAATTCATGCGTGCCGATAATCGTGAACCGAGGTTTTCACGCGACTCCAAACCGCGGGAAAAGGAGTTGCGCGGGGAGGAGCTGCAAAAATCACCCGAAGCCGTACCCTCCATGCCAGATGTGGCGGGCTCCTCTCCGCCTCTTTCTGCGCGGGTCAAA
>JAFMSB010000308.1 GCA_017353815.1 Methylocapsa sp.
GCTCGCCTATGGCGCCGCGGCGGAGCGCCGCGAGATGCCCCGAGGCAACGTCATCGACATGCACAAGATTGAGGCCGGTATCCACAAACGCAGGGACCCGGCCCGCAGCAGCCTCCAAGATGAGCCTTCCAGTCGGGGTTGGCCGCACATCGCGCGGCCCGACTGGGGCGGAGGGATTGACGATGACCGCTGGAAGGCCCTGGTCTGCAATCATCGCAAGCACGAGGCGCTCCGCCGCGATCTTGCTGCGCTTGTAGGCACAAATCGCCGACTTTTCCGCAGCCGGAACGCTCTCATCCGCTGGTCTGCCATCGCAACACAGTGCCAAAGTTGCAACGCTGCTTGTGTAGACCACGCGCTCGACGCCGGCGCGCAGCGCCTCCTCCACTACGATGCGGGTGCCGGTTACGTTAGTCGCGAATATTTCCTTTTGCCCGAGCGCCCAGAGCCGGTAATTGGCAGCGGCATGAAATACATAGCGGGCTCCCGCCATTGCTGAAGCAATGGAATCGCGATCCCGGACATCGCCTTCCACGAACCGGACCCCGCCTCCCGGCAGATGATGGCGCGGGCTGTCGCGGCGGATAAGCGCCGTCACATCAAAGCCGGATGCCACAAGCTGATGCAAGACCGCCGAGCCAATAAACCCGCTTGCTCCAGTGATGAAGACTGGAGAGCCGCGCCCGGAATTGGGGACGGGAGCGTCCAGCGCCATTTGCCTCGCGCCCAAAGCCTGCAACAATGCCATTACACAACGAAACGAGCGGCAAGAAGTTCAATTGCCGTCACGAGGCTCGGCACAAGAACGAAAATTCCAGCTACCTCCGGAACCGGATTGGATGGGAAGCGTTGGCGGCGGCAGAGAAGACATTGTCATGGCGCTGCTTGCTTCCGCAATTTGGCTCATCGCCGTCATTTCGTTGATCTGGCGGGCGCTCCGCCAGGATCGCGCATTCCGCCGTCTTGCCCCGGCCCCGCCTGAGCCAGACATTGATTGGCCCGCCGTGACAGTTGTCATACCCGCGCGCGATGAAGCTGAAAACATTGGCGATTGTTTGTCGGCATTGGCCCAACAGGACTATCCGCGCAGCCAATTGCGGATCGTCGTGGCGGACGATGATTCCGCCGATGCCACGGCGACCGTAGTTTCCTCCGTGGCATGCGAAGACGGCCGCTGTGCCCTGCTGCGTGCCCCCCCGCTCCCCGCGGGTTGGACCGGCAAGGCCCACGCATGCTGGGCAGGATCCCGCGCGGCCGCGGCGAGCACGCAATGGCTATGCTTTATGGACGCTGATGTTCGTGCTGGCCCCGCCCTGCTTACAACCGCAATCGGCGAAGCTATCAAGACAAAAGCCGATCTTCTTTCGCTCACGCCAAGGCAGGAACTTGGCAGTTTCGCGGAAAGGCTCGTCATGCCTTGCGGCTTTTATATGCTGGCGTTCCTCCAAGATCTTGCCCGCATCCAAGCATCGAAGCGGGAGGCAACGGCAAGCGGAAAATTCATTCTGGTGCGCTACGCGGCTTACGAAAGCTTTGGCGGCCACGCGGCGGTCCGGCATGAAATCTGCGAAGACGCGGCCCTGGCGCGGCGGGCGAAGAGCTGCGGTTACCGGGTGATTCTTGCTGGCGGCGAGCGGCTCGCCTCGACCCGGATGTATGCGGGCTGGCGCTCGTTGCGGGCAGGCGTCTCGAAGAATCTTGCCGATATGATGGGAGGGCCGGCGATGGCGGCAGTAACGGCGATTGCCGGCATTACGCTCGCCTGGATGGCGGTTCTTTTGCCGCTCGCCGAGCTTGGCGCCTGCGGCAGGGCAGGCGGGGAGAGCTGCGTTGCGCTGCTGATTGCCTTGCCGGGCTCCGCCGCCTTTTTGGCGCTGCATATCGCGGGAGCTGTGCATTTCCGCATTCCAGTTTGGTACGGCCTGCTCTTCCCGCTCGGTTACACCGCGGGAGCCTTGATTGCGCTCGAAAGCGTGCGGCGGCGCCTTACCGGTCAGAGAGTCTGGAAGGGCCGGGTGTATCCGTAACGGACACCCACCTCTTAGTGCGCGTGGTCTACCGGCTCGTGAACGGCCGGTTCGCCCGGAATTGGCACTTTCTCTTCAAGCCTGTCTCGCACGTAAACCTTCGCAACCAAGACAAACAGGACAACCGTGATCGGAGCGGCGAAAACGATCGCCAGCGGGCCAAACAAAAAGCTCAGCGTCACTATGCTCATGAGCATGACCGCGGGAGGGATATGAACCATGCGGCGTTGAATGAGAGGCATGACCAGGTGGCCTTCGGCCTGATGAATGAGGACATAGGCGAGGAGCGTCCATAGCAGCGCCGCAAGATTTACCGTGACCGCGACGAGAAGCGCCGGAATAGCAGCCAGAATCGGCCCGAGATAGGGCACAAATTCCGCAACGCCCGCGATGACCCCGAGGGCGACAGGCGACGGAAGGCCGATAAGCCAGACGGCAAAGCCGGACAGCACCCCTATTATCACCATCTCGATCAGCTGGCCGAGGAGCCAAAGGCGCAACGCCCCTCCCAGATGGGCGACCATCTCGTTCGCGTATGCCCGCCGTTGCGGCGGAAACAACATTCCGAACCCCTCGCGATAGAGAGAAGGCTGGGCTGCGAGATAAACGCCTGCGAACACCGCCACCACAATGCCTGCCAGAAAGCTTATGCCTCCTCCGAATATCTGGCCAAGAAATTTTGTAATGGGGATATTGATACTCTGGGCTTGCTGCAAGATTGCCTTACCCAGACCGGATCCGCGCAGCATTGTGTCGATAGTGTTCTTTGCCACCTCCACACGGTGGATCACTTCCTGAAGCTCGGAGGCGACTCCCCTGCCAAAGAGATATATCGTACCGCCAACCACGCAGACGATGATGAGCGCCGATAAAATTAGAGCAAGCCAGCGGGGAAGCCGTATCCAGCCAAATGGCTCTGCGCCGACTTCCAACAGCTCGGCAATGAGAATTGCACCCATGCCGATCAACAGGACATCAAACAGATACCACACTAGAATGGGCACAAGCGCGACTGAGACAAAAATGACCGCTCGCTTAAAGAAGTTGACGGTATCCCCTCGCATCGCGCCGCCCTAATTGTTACGCAAGGCTTGAAACAGAAGCAGCCGCCGGCTCGCTTCGGCCCGCAAGAGATTTGAGCGCGGCACTCACTCAGCGCGCGGAAGCGAAGCGGAGCCGCACCGCTTGGCCGCCGGGAAAAACGAGGCGTTTGACCTCAGGGTTCCGTGCGGAGCCCGCGATTTGACGCCCGCCGCGTTTCACCGGC
>JAFMSB010000309.1 GCA_017353815.1 Methylocapsa sp.
GTTGCCTCGGGGCAGCGCGCGGCGCACCGCCGCGGCGCCATAGGCGAGCGTTACATTCTCGGCGGGCAAAATGTGCTGCTCTCGCAAATGTTGCGCGATGTCGCTCGAATTATGAACCGGAGCGGTCCCTGGCTGCGGCTGCCTTGGTACGCGGCCTTTCCGGGCGCCTGCGTTGCCGAGGCCATTGCCTTTGTGAACCGCCGCGAGCCGCTTATCACCTTGGCCGGGGTGCGGCTTGCGCGGCGCCGGATGTTTTTTACTTCCGCCAAAGCCGAGCGGGAGCTTGGATTTCATGCGCGCCCTTATGCTGAGGCGCTCTACGACGCCGCGCAATGGTTCCACGAGGCCGGCTATCTGGCACGCGGGCCGCAGCGGCCGGCCGCTTATCTTGCTGGGGAAGGTGCGAATCTGGCATCGCGCGCTCCGGCCGCTGGCGAGTAGGGCGCCGGCCTGCGGCCGAATAGTTTCCGGCAGCTGGCTACGGAAGCACAAAAGTCTCGCCGATTTCGCACAGGGCGATGCGTTCCGGCGTCTTGCGCAGCGCGGATTGAAAGCGCTCGACCGGCTCGCGAAAACTTTCGGTACTGAATCGGAATGTCTGATGATGGACCGGCATGATGAATTGGGCACCGGCCTCGCCGGCCATTTGAACAGCCTGTTCGGGCGTACAATGCGAATGGATCCAGGGATTGTATGCGCCAATCGGCATGATTGCTAAGTCGATCGGGCCGCGAGCGCGCAACTGCGCGAAGGAATCGGTAAGCGCGGTATCGCCGCCGAAGATAAGGCGGCGGTTGTTCCGCTCAAGAATGTAACCGTTGTAACCGCGATAGGTATCGCGCCGCTTGCGTGCGCCCCAATGCTTGACGCGGAAAGCGGTAATAGTGATCCCGCCCGCCGGTGTCTCGATCAATTTGCTTTCTTCCCAATGCAGCTCGGTTACCTCGCGAAACCAGGTCCAGCGAAGAAGATCGCTTGTCCGCGGAGCCGTAATAACCGTGGCCGGGCGGGGAAGCTGGTGGAGCGTGCGCATGTCGAAATGATCGAAATGCGCGTGGGAAAGAAGGATGATCTCGATTTCCGGGAGGCCGCGAACGGTGAGCGCGGGCGCGGTCAAGCGTTTGGGACCAATGGTTAGACCGGGCAGGCGGATTCCAACCCGCGGAAAGAGAACGGGATCGGTGAGAATTTTTATCCCGAAGAAATTGATTAAGACGGTTGCATGACCGAGCCATGCCGCAGTTATCCGCTCATCGCTCCACTGCGCCGGAACCGGCCGCGCGAAAGCGGGAGCGATCTTGCGCCGCCTTTCGCCCATCCATTCCTGCCAGAGAAATGCGTACCACGGGCGGCGGGACACGCGGGGGTCTTTTTTCTTGTTTGCCATCAGCGATAGAGATGAGACCGCGAATACCGCAGATCAAGGCCGCTTTACAACGAGGCGGGGCGCTGTCATTTTCGTCCCCGGCCGGAGGAGCCCGCATGAGGGAGCGAAAACGGGCAGAGAATGAGCAATGGGATTTGCCGCCGCGGCCCGGAAAATCTGGCGCCCATCGGCCGGCGCGAGGCGCTTTCCGCGGCGCTCGGAGCGGCCGGTGTTTTTGCGAGCCTTCCGCGTTATGCTCTTGCGGCGGCAAAAGAAATGGCGCCGCTCCCCGGGGACGAAGCTTTTATGCGGAAAGCGCTGGCTGAGGCGGCGCGCGGCGATTTCCCTTTCGGCGCGGTTATCGTGCGCGAGGGTTTTGTGGCGGCAAAAGGCCGCAACCTTACCCGGACGAACAATGATCCGGCCGCCCATGGCGAGATGGTCGCAATTCGCGATTTCACTGCCAAATGCCCGGCGGCGGAGCTATTTGGAGCCACGCTCTATACGACAGGCGAGCCTTGCGTCATGTGCATGGGAGCGATCTTATGGTGCGGCATCAAGCGCGTCGTCTATGCCGCTTCCATAGAGGAGCTAGCGCAAAAGATTGGACAGATCAGGCTGACGAGCCGCGCAATTGCGGACGCGGCCCCTTTTGCCGATGTGATGATCACCGGCGGTGTGCTTGCCCGCGAAGCGCTCGCGCTGTTTGGCAAATAAGCAACGCCTTCTTTATTGTGGCTCATGGATTTCCGAGCCGCCTATACATGGTAAATTGTTTAGAATAATTCTAAAAATGTTTCACGTGAAACATTTTTGTCCGATTGCGGCCAAAAATCTTACAAGCATGAAGACGGCGCCCCGCTTCGGTCTCGTAAGATCGATCGATTTTTTGGTGCAATTGGAATCGGGCGCCGCCGGCGGCTCATCGATCCGGGGCGTTGCTCGAAAGCATTTCCGATGTAGGATTGCACGACTCAAAGCCGTCATGCGAGGATTCGAGGCGGCAGCTGCCAAGTGCCGCGTGCTGCCTCCAGTTAACTAGAGTTCGATTTGGCCACCATTTCGCACGGGAGATAAACTTATTGCCCCTCGCCTCAAAAATGTAAGGCGTTCCGAAATTTCAATTTGGCGGGCGAAAGAAATGGCTTCCATTAGGCCTATTGCCAAATGCAAGAAGGGATCGATGACCCGGAAGCGCAACCGCGAGGAGGTTGTAAACACTCAGCTCGCGATTCTCATCTCTAAGCTCGGCCTAACCGCTGACGCCGAGACGTACATATTGCGATATCGGGCGGGTCGTGTTTGCGGCCTCGGTGAAAGAGCTTTCGCAAGGGATCGGGCCAATCAGGCTGACGAGCCGTGCCATCGCGGACGCGGCGCGCCTTTTACCGACGCGGTGATAACGGGCGGCGTGCTTGCCCGCGAAGCGCTCGCGCTGTTTCAACAGTAAGATTTGCTGGTTCCGCCGGGAGGCAAGATCGTGGCCGCCGGTATTGCCGGGAGCAGCCGTAGCGGCTGGAACAGCAGCCCCGTGGACCTGCCCACAAAAGCTCGGGATAGGGCGTGAAATCAACTCCGGCTTCAGATTTCAACTATATAATGAGGCGATTCGCCGAGGCCGTAAATTCTTGGCAAGGGAGCTGCAGTTACTTGACCGGCACAATTGAATTTGCTTCGGCCGGCGCGCGCGCGCCGCTACCGGGCCTCGCGCAAAGGAATGCGTTGCGCTATCTCGACGGGCTCAATGCCGAGCAGCTTGCCGCGGTCGAGGCAATCGACGGCCCGGTTCTCGTGCTTGCCGGCGCGGGCACCGGCAAGACCCGCGTGCTCACCACGAAAATCGCCCATATTCTTTCGCAGGGCAGGGCGCGGGCGCATGAGATCCTCGCTGTGACCTTCACCAACAAG
>JAFMSB010000310.1 GCA_017353815.1 Methylocapsa sp.
CGGCTACAACCGGATCAACATCGCAAGGCTCTCCCGCCAGCTTCCCAATGTGAATTCGAAGATCGTGGGAGAGTGGAAATCCGAGAAGGGGCCGGAGCATTTGGTCTTCCGCTCCGATGAAAGTGTGACTCTGACCGTTCCGGGCCATAACGGGGATGGCGGCGCAGGGTCAGCGGACACAAGCGGCCCGCCTCCTGTCACGGGCAAATATAAGCTGACCCAAGGAGGCAAAATCTACCTCCAGCTGATGAACGGCAAGAAATACACGACCACGATTCACCCGATTAATCCAAACCGCTTCGATCTCATCGATTCGGAGACGGACGGCGTGACGACCTATGATCGCGTGGCGGCGGCCGGCCCAACCGAGGGGAAGGCGCCGCTTCCGGCTCCTCCCCCTGCGAAGGCCACGGTGGAACCGCCGCGCGCGGCCGAGCCACCCGCCTCCACGGATTCGCCCGCGAAGCCCGCGGCAGTGGAAGCAACTCCCGGAAATGAGGCACCGGCCCCAGCGCAGGCTCGAGACGCCCAAGAGGCCCCGCCCGCGGCCGAATCTCAGCCTGCCCAAGCCGCCCCGGAAACTTCCGCAGCTCCGGAGCCTCCAGCTCCTGGCGGGCCTCCGCCCAAGTAGCCTTGCTCAAACCGAGGCCGGCGCGAGGAATTCCCCCGCTTGGCCTCGACAAGCGAGCCCCGGTCGGGTAGAGCGGGCGTCCCAGCGAGGGGCGGCGGAGCAGCGTCCCGGACGGCGCGCACGCCGGGGTGAGAGGATTGCATTTATGAATATTATTGCGGAATTTGAAACCGCACAAGCCGCCAAGCTTATGGGCGAAAAGACCGTACCCGAGTTTGCGCCCGGCGATACGGTGGTTGTGAATGTCAAGGTGAAGGAGGGCGACCGGATCCGCGTGCAGGCCTATGAGGGGGTCTGCATCGCGCGCTCGGGCGGTGGCCTCAATGAGAGCTTTACTGTTCGCAAAATCTCTTATGGCGAGGGTGTCGAACGCGTCTTTCCGCTTTATTCGCCAAACATCGACTCGATCAAATTGGTGCGCCGCGGAAAGGTCCGGCGCGCAAAACTTTATTATCTCCGCGAGCGGCGCGGGAAATCGGCCCGCATCGCCGAGAAGATGGAGGCGCCCGCCGCTAGGGGATCGCGCAGGGCCACCAAAGAAGGCAAGGCGGCCGTTAAGGCGAAAAAAGATCAAGCCGCAGAAGGAGCCGGCACGGGCTCATAGACCCTTATGGCGCGAGCGGCGCATTCAAGATCCAGCGATGGCCAAAGGGATCGCGGAAGGTTGCAACTCTCGTTCCCCAGAACGAATTTGTCGGATTGGTTTCGCCCTTCGCTCCAAGACTGGCCGCCTTGGCAAAGATTTCGTCGACCATCTTAGCCTCGGCAAACTCCAGGCTCACCGAGGCGGTTGCGAGTTCGCCGGGCATTGGCACGCGCGTTTGCCCGAATTCCGGAAAGGCGTCGGCGAGCATAACCGATCCTCCGTTGATCTCGAGTTCGCAATGCATGATTCGCATGCCATCGAAGGAAGGCATGAGCGCCTTTTGGCGCGCGCCGAAGACGGAAGTGTAGAACGTTATCGCCGCCAGGGCAGGAGAAACGGTGAGATAAGGCGCAACCGGCGGGCGCATGATCTTCTCCGCAAAATTTCTTGCCGCGCGGGAGGTCTTCCCGCCGCCGCGTCTTGGCGCTAAGAACTGCCATCCTTACCTGATTTTTTGCAAGAGCTCTTTCGCGCAAGGTATCCCATGGCCAAGCCCTGCACTCTTTACGACAAGATCTGGGACGATCACCTCGTCGATACCCAGGCTGACGGCGGAAGTCTTCTCTATATCGACCGCCATCTTGTGCATGAGGTGACGAGCCCCCAGGCTTTCGAGGGCCTCCGGCTTGCGGGGCGGCGTGTCCGGGCGCCACAAAAAACCCTTGCGGTCGTCGACCACAATGTGCCGACGACCGACCGCTCGAAAGGCATCGACGATCCCGAGAGCAAAACGCAAGTCGAAACGCTTGCCCGCAACGCGCGCGACTTTGGCATCGAATATTTCGATGAGCGCGACAAACGCCAAGGAATTGTCCATATTATCGGCCCCGAGCAAGGTTTCACCCTGCCGGGCACGACGGTCGTTTGCGGCGATAGCCACACCTCGACCCATGGCGCCTTCGGCGCGCTTGCCCAAGGCATCGGCACGTCCGAGGTCGAACATGTGCTGGCCACTCAAACCCTGATCCAGACCAAGGCAAAAAACATGCGCATCGCCGTCGATGGCGCGTTGGGGGAGGGCATAACGGCCAAAGACATCGTGCTTGCGATCATCGGCCAGATCGGCACCGCGGGCGGCACGGGACATGTGATCGAATATGCGGGCGAGGCGATCCGCGCCCTCTCCATGGAAGGGCGGATGACCGTTTGCAACATGTCGATCGAGGCGGGAGCCCGCGCCGGCTTGATCGCGCCGGACGAGAAGACTTTTGCCTATTTGAAAGACCGCCCGAAGGCGCCGAAAGGCGCGGCATGGGACGCGGCCATGCGCTATTGGGAAAGCTTGCAATCCGATCCGGATGCGGTCTTCGATAAGGAGGTGCGGCTCGATGCGGGAAAACTCCCGCCGCTTGTCACTTGGGGCACGAGCCCGGAAGATGTGGTGACGATCGAAGGCCGCGTGCCCTATCTGGAGGCCGCCGATAGCGACACCAAAAAAGTCAAGATCGCGCGCGCGCTCGCTTACATGGGGCTCAAGGGGGGTGAGAAGATCACGGAGATCAACATCGACCGGGTCTTTATTGGCTCCTGCACCAACGGCCGGATTGAGGATTTGCGCGCCGCCGCCGAAATTATCAAAGGCAAGCATGTCGCGCCAAGCGTAAGCGCCATGGTCGTGCCGGGCTCGGGGCTCGTCAAAAAACAGGCCGAAGCCGAAGGCTTGGATGCGATTTTCCTTGCCGCGGGATTTGAATGGCGCGAGCCCGGCTGCTCCATGTGCCTTGCGATGAATCCCGACCGGCTGCTGCCTGGCGAGCGCTGCGCCTCAACCTCGAACCGCAATTTTGAGGGCCGCCAAGGTTTTAAGGGCCGCACCCATCTCGTCTCGCCGGCGATGGCGGCGGCGGCGGCCGTTGCGGGGCACTTCGTGGATATAAGGCAGTGGCATTAAACCGCTTATCTGGACATTGTCCGCTGCCTTGCTGAGGGCTCACAGTAGTTCACGCGTTCGTCCGCTGCCAAGCACACTGCCGGATATCAGAGAGTAACGT
>JAFMSB010000311.1 GCA_017353815.1 Methylocapsa sp.
GGTGCGCGCGGTGGCCGCAAAAGGCTATCGCAGCCTCGTCACCGTGCTCACCAAGCGCATGGCCGAGGATCTGACGGAATATTTGCACGAGCATGGCGCGCGCGTGCGCTATATGCACTCCGACATCGACACGATCGAGCGGATCGAGATCATCCGCGATCTGCGCCTTGGCGCCTTCGATGTGCTCGTCGGCATCAACCTTTTGCGCGAGGGGCTGGATATTCCCGAATGCGGCCTTGTTGCCATCCTCGACGCCGATAAGGAAGGCTTTCTGCGCAGCGAGACATCGCTCATCCAGACGATTGGCCGCGCGGCCCGCAATGTCGATGGCAAGGTCATTTTATATGCGGATCAGAAGACCGGTTCGATTGCGCGCGCGCTCGCCGAGACAAACCGCAGGCGCGAGAAGCAACAGGCCTACAACGCCCAAAACGGGATTACTCCGGCTTCGATCAAACGCGGCATCGCGGACATCTTAGGCTCGGTTTACGAGCAGGACCATGTGACGATTGATACGAGGTTTGCCGCGCCCGAAATTCTTGCCGGACACAATTTTAAGGCAACGATTGCCGATCTCGAAAAGCGCATGCGGGAGGCCGCCGCCAATCTCGAATTCGAAGAGGCGGCGCGCTATCGCGACGAGCTAAAACGGCTGCAAGCCGTTGAACTCGCCGTGGCGGGGGATCCGTTGGCGCGCCCGGGCGATATCGAAGCGCGAGCGGAAGTTATCGCTGCCCGCAGGCAAACCAACGCCGCAGGATTGCCGATGCATCGGCCGCATAAGCCGGGCGATTCGGAGATGGGGCCGCACAATCTTGGCGGCGGCGAGGCACGGCCGCGCGCGACCCGCGCCGGGACAAGAGCGCGGGCGGGAGGAAAGTTTAGCGTAGGCCGAAACCCCTAGCGCCGCGAAGATGTTGGATTGGCCAAATAAGTCCGGACTGGAGCCAGCACCATGTCCCAAAGGCTCGAAGATTATGCGATCATCGGCGATTGCGAAACGGCGGCCCTCGTTGGCCGCGACGGCTCGATCGACTGGCTGTGCTGGCCGCGCTTCGATTCCCCCGCCTGCTTTGCCAATTTGCTTGGCAGCTCGCAAAATGGAAGGTGGCTGATCGCGCCCCTCGATCCGGGCGCCAAAAAAACTTGGTCCTATCGCGGTCACACACTGATCCTCGAGACCCGGATCGAGACGGCAGATGGCGTTGCGACAGTTACCGACTTCATGCCGGTCAAAGACGATTCATCACATCTAGTCCGGCTCGTGCAAGGGCTGAGCGGCTCCGTTAGGCTGCGCACCGAATTCGTCGTCCGTTTCGATTATGGCGCGGTCGTGCCCTGGGTGCGCCGCCGCGACGATGGGAGCCTGCATGCGGTCGCAGGGCCCGACCGGCTGGTCTTGCGCACCCCCATCCGGCTCATTCCGCGCGGCAAGACACATGGCCGTGAATTCACCATCACCGCTGGCGAAACGATCGACTTTACTTTGAGCTATGGCATCTCCTTTGGCCACGTTCCCAGTCCAATCGATCCCCGCGCGGCGCTCGCCGAAACCGAACGCGACTGGAACGCCTGGACGCGCTGCTTTGCCGGCGCGGGAGAGTGGTCGGGAGCGGTGATCCGTTCGCTCATCACGCTGCGAGCCCTCATTTTCCGGCCAAGCGGCGGCATCGTCGCCGCGCCAACCACCTCGCTTCCCGAGCAATTGGGCGGCTCGCGCAACTGGGATTACCGTTATTGCTGGCTGCGCGATGCGACTTTCCTCTTATTCGCGTTCATGAATGCTGGCTTTTCCGAGGAGGCAAAGGCCTGGCGGGCCTGGCTTATCCGGGCGCTCGGGGGCGAGCCAGCCCTCGTCCACGTCCTCTATGGGATCGGCGGCGAGCGCCACCTTCCTGAGCTCACATTGCCATGGCTTTCGGGCTATGCGGGTTCGAAGCCGGTGCGCATCGGCAATGCCGCGTCAAAACAGCTCCAGCTCGACATTTACGGCGAAGTTCTCGATGCGTTTTATCAGGGCCGCAAGAGGCGGCTCGTGACCGACGCGGCGGATTGGATGCTCCAATGCGAACTGCTCAAGCATCTTGAGACGATCTGGAAGCTTCCCGACGAAGGCATTTGGGAAGTGCGGGGGGAGCGGCGGCATTTCACCTATTCGAAAATCATGGCTTGGGTGGCCTTCGACCGCGCCATCAGGAGTATCGAGGAATTCGGCTTTGTCGGGCCTTTCGATCACTGGAGCCGCTTGCGGCAGCAGATCCACGACGATGTCTGCGCCAAGGCGTTCGACGCGGAGCTTGGCTCCTTCACGCAAAGCTATGGCAGCAAGGAGCTCGATGCGAGCCTGCTCCTGATCGGGCTCGTCGGTTTTTTGCCGCCAAGCGACAAAAGGCTGCGCGGGACAGTCGAGGCCATTCAACGGCGGCTGGTGACGGACGGATTCGTGTGCCGCTATGACACGCGAGCAGGCACAGATGGTCTGGCAGGGGGCGAAGGTGCGTTCCTCGCATGCAGCTTCTGGCTCGTGGACAATCTCGTTCTGCTCGGGCAGCTTGACGAGGCGCGCGGCTTATTTGAGCGCCTGCTCGCGCTGCGCAACGATCTCGGCCTTCTCTCCGAAGAATATGATCCGCGCGCGCGGTGTCTTGTTGGCAATTACCCGCAAGCCTTCTCCCATATCGCGTTGATCAATTCGGCCTATAATCTTGCCCATGCTGCTAAGCCCGCGGAGCAGCGCTCCGGGATCAGCGGTTGAAATTTGTTGGAGTTTTTTCTTTTGGAGCGGGTTGTCAGCCGCACCCAAGCGTGGGTATGCTGCCCCAGCCGCGTAGCGAGGGACTTGCGCTCTTGCGTGTCGGCGCTATGCTTTCCTGTCCAAACCGCTGGAGCTCGCATGTTTGACTGGTTTGCTCTGATTGGGTTCGTTGCGGTGGCGGCCCTGATTTTGCCCATGCTTCCGTAAGCTGATCAGACGAAATCTCTCCGATACGCGTTCCGAAACCGGGCACGAGTGCTTGCTTGCTGCCCTTGCGCTCGGCCACTCAGTTAGCTCTGGGGCGAAGAGTCCCCGGACTGCCGGAGTCAGTGGCCGGGGCTTTCTGCTTCCCCGTCCAGCTATACCTGCTGCCGGTAAGCGGGTCAGGCCCTATTCGCTAATGCCCGAGCGCAGCAGAAAAAACAGAGCCACGGCAACCCTTCCCGCGTAAAAGGCAAAGATGGGGATCGATAGGATTATCAGGAGACCGCGGGCATCCTGGGATCG
>JAFMSB010000312.1 GCA_017353815.1 Methylocapsa sp.
AACATGCCGCTGAGCAAATTGATCGCCCCTGAGGCGATCATTCCTTCGCTTAAAGTGAACACGAAGAAACACGCGCTGCAGGAACTCAGCGATCGCGCGGGCCAGATTTCCGGCCTTCCCCCGCGGGCGATCTTTGACACGCTGCTCCAACGCGAGCGTCTCGGATCTACCGGGATCGGGGAGGGTATCGCCATACCCCATGGAAAGCTCGCAAAGGCGCAACAAATCTTCGGGATTTTCGCGCGGCTTGCGCGTCCAATCGACTTTGAGTCGCTGGATGGCATCCCCGTCGACCTTATTTGCGTTCTGATCGCGCCGGAATCCGCCGGCGCCGATCATTTGAAAGCTTTGGCGCGAATGGCGCGGATAATGCGCGACCCGAAAGTCACGGCCAAGCTTCGCACGGCGCGGGACGTTACGGGAATATATGCTGTGTTGGCTGACGAACCGGCCTCCCATGCGGCATAAGAGCTAAGGGCCGCGTCCTCGATTGCGTGGGCCGGGCGGCAATCTTGCACTGCCGGCAAAAAGCCAATAACGCTCGCTGGCGTTGACGCCTAGGCACAAATTTTCCCGTCCTGATGCGAAGCTATTTCGACTTTGAAAAACCGGTCGCGGAGCTCGAAGCCAAGGTTCTGGAACTGCGGGAGCTTTCGGCAAGGGGAGACGCTGTCGCAATTGGCGAGGAATTAAGCCGGCTCGAAGCCAAGGCCGAAAAGGCTCTGGCGGATCTTTATGCCAACCTCACGCCCTGGCAAAAGACCCAGGTCGCACGTCATCCGCAGCGGCCGCATTTCGGCGACTATATCCGGGGGCTTGTCCAGGAATTCACCCCTTTTTCCGGCGACAGGCAGTTTGGCGAGGATGCCGCCATCGTTGCGGGATTTGGCTGGTTTTCCGGCCGCGCGGTCTGCTTTCTCGGGCAGGAAAAGGGTTCGGATACCGAGGCGCGGATAAAACACAATTTCGGCATGGCGCGGCCGGAAGGCTACCGCAAAGCCATCCGCATCATGCAGCTTGCCTGCCGGTTTGGCCTCCCCGTCGTGTCGCTTGTGGATACGGCAGGCGCGTTTCCCGGCGTCGATGCCGAAGAGCGTGGGCAGGCAGAGGCAATAGCGCGAGCAACCGAGACGTCCCTCGCGCTTTCGGTGCCGAGCATCGCCGTCATTCTCGGCGAGGGCGGCTCGGGCGGCGCGATCGCGATCGCCGCTTGCAACCGTATCCTGATGCTGGAACATGCGATTTATACGGTCGCATCGCCGGAAGCGTCGGCATCGATCCTCTGGCGCGATTCCTCGCGCGCCGAGGATGCCGCCACGAGCATGAAGATCACTGCTCAGGACCTCCTCAAATTCGGGGTCATCGAACAGATTATCGCCGAGCCCGCCGGGGGCGCCCATCGCGATCCCAAAGCGGCGATCTCGGCAACCGGCGCTGCGATCCAGGCGGCCTTGGCGGAACTCGATGGCATGCCCGCGAGCGAGATCAAGGCAGCCCGGGCCGAAAAATTCCTCAACATCGGCCGCAAGCTTTAAGCGGGCCGCGGCCTGCGCGCTCCCTCCTTGTATTCGCCCCTATTGGAACTTCATTTGGCCACGAACGCACTCCTAGAATGCGCCGAGGCAAATCAAGCTTACGGTAACTTTTGCACAAGGCTGCCGGGGTAAACTGATTGCCTCTTGCCTTCTTCGAACAGGTTCCGGGGCTCGATCCATGCTGCGCAAGCCATCCCCAAAACGGCTCTGGGTCCTCCTTTCTCTTTCCTTCGCAGGCTGCGGTTTGGCCGCCTGCGACGATTCGAGCCTTTCGCCGCTAACCCGCTCGGTTGCTCCGATTCCGCCAAAAACGGTCGAAGCGATGGAGGCAATCGGCTCCTCTAAAAATGCGCCTATTCTCATCCGCACCTACAAGAAAGAAGCCGAGTTCGAAATCTGGAAGATGAAGGCGGACGGGCATTATGCCTATCTGAAGTCCTTCCCGCTCTGCCGATGGTCGGGCCAGCTTGGACCCAAAGTGAGGGAAGGCGACCGGCAAGTGCCGGAGGGGTTTTATTCGATTACCCCGGCGCATATGAACCCGAAATCCGCCTATTACCTTTCCTTCGATGTCGGTTACCCCAACGCCTATGATCGCGCCCATGGGCACACGGGCGAGTCGATCATGGTCCATGGCGCCTGCTCCTCGGCAGGCTGTTTTTCGATGACGGATAGGCAGATTGCCGAGATTTATGCCATCGCGCGGGAGGCTTTTGCCGGCGGCCAGCGCGCCATCCAAATGCAATCCTATCCTTTCCGCATGACGGCGGAAAATCTCGCCAAATACCGGCTCGATCCGAATATTGGGTTCTGGAAGCAGCTGAAAGAAGGCGCCGATAATTTTGAGGTGACGCAGCAGGATGTTGCGACAGGTGTCTGCAACCGGCACTATGTCTTCAATGCAACTCCTGCAGATGGATCGGAGCTCGATCCGGTCCTGCCCTGCCCGGCGCTTAAGCGGGACGCGACTATTCAAAAGGAAGTGGCCGCCAAGCAAGCGCGCGACGAGGCCAAGATTGCCGAGCTTGCGGCACAAGGCGTGCGCCCTGTCAAAACAGTTTATGCCGACGGCGGCCAAAATCCTGCTTTCGCTTCGCTCGCAAGCTATGCAAGCCGCCCCGAAGCCCTGGCTAAGGAACCGGTCGAAATCGCTCTAGACGAGAAGAAGCCGAAAAAGACGAAAATGGCGAGAGCCGCTAAAAAGGCGGCGATCAAGCGCGATCTGAACGCTGCCTCCGCGCGGCCCCCGGCATCGAACGCCAAGTCTGACGAGGCAGTTGCTATCGCTGCCGCTAATCCCGCCCTGGCTGCCAAACCCGCCGAAACTTCGTTTTTCAGCCGCCTCTGGGGAGCAAAACCCGCTGGCCCGGACGCCGGCCAACCGCAGGACGCGCCAGCTCCATCCACTGCCGCCGCAGCCGCGCCGCTATCTGCGCCTGCGAAGCGCAGCAGGGAGCCGGGGGCTCCGGCTGAGGCCAAGCCGGCCGGCACCAAAGCGAAGCCCGAAAAGTCCGTCGCAAATCCCGCCGCTGGCGAACCGCACGCCGCATTGAAGCCCGCCGGTTCTGTTTCGAATGCGTTGGCCTTCTTGCGGCCAGCCTCGCCCGCGAGTTCGCCTGCTCAGCAATAGGATCTCTACTTGGGCTTAACGGGCTGCCCGGGTCTGCGGGGCTTGGCTGCGCCTTGCGGCACCCCATCTTTTGTCAGTGTCATG
>JAFMSB010000313.1 GCA_017353815.1 Methylocapsa sp.
TTCGCCACGTACGGGGCGAGGCTCGATTCAGTCTCTTCGAAATTGGAACAACGACACAATCGCCAGCAACACCGCTAATGAAGTGTTGAAACAAGCCGGACTGCCGAAAGACTTTTAGCGCCTGAAACAAGCTCGTGCCTCGTTGCCTCTGCCTGGGCCTTGGTGAAGCGGTCAGGCTGGGGGTAGCGCTGTTCGTAAAGCTCCTTGAGCCGGGCATCGAGCAGGCCTTGGCGGGCGCATGAATCGGGCCTCGCGATGTAAGGAAGCGAGGCTGCTAAACGTGCCCGGTTTTGCCTCTGGCTGGTCCGCTACACCAGGGCTGGCCGTAGATGTTCGGGGATGCTTATCGGGCAAATGTTGGGCACGACGCGCTATTTAACGCGAAGATCACCCATAACAACTTGATTTTATTGGCGCTCCCTAGGGGGCTCGAACCCCTGTTTCCGCCGTGAGAGGGCGGCGTCCTGGGCCGCTAGACGAAGGGAGCGCAACCGGCATCGGTGGTTCTATAGCCCTCGCGGCTCGCCCGCAAGCGGGCCCTTCCCTGCGGGGCCGCGCCCTCACGCAAGCGCGCCCCCGATGGCAGGGCTTGCAGAACATGGCTCAACATCCTGCCTGGCTGCACAGAAATTGATCTCGACCGTGGCCGGACCGCTTTACGGCTCGTTTGGGACTCCTATAGTCTCACGCCGGCCCGCATCCGCGGCGCGAAGATTGCGCAAACCAACAGGGAGCAAGGCGCGATGAAAGGCGATGATCGCGTGATCGAATATCTTAATCGCAGCCTGCGCGCCGAGTTGACGGCCGTCAATCAATACTGGCTGCATTATCGAATTCTCGACAATTGGGGCTACAAGGAATTAGCGAAGAAATGGCGCAAGGAATCAATCGAGGAGATGGAGCATTCCGACCGGCTCGTCGCCCGCATCATATTTTTGGAGGGCTTCCCCAATCTCCAGGTCTTGGACGCGCTGCGGATCGGGCAGAGCGTCGAGGAGATCATCCGTTGCGACCTCGCAACCGAGCTGGCGGCCCGCGTGCTCTATACCGAAGCGGCGGAATATTGCGTCACAGCCCGTGACCTTGTCTCGAAGGAACTTTATGATGGCCTCTTGATCGACGAAGAAGAGCACATCGATTTTCTAGAGACGCAGCTCGAGCTGATAAAGCAGCTTGGCGTGCAGCTGTATAGCCAGAGCCACATCGGCTGCCTCGGCGAAGGCAGCTGAATCCCACTTAGTCAGCGCTGCCACCGCTCTTAGGATCATTCAAAAAATGTTTCGCGGGAAACGAGGCTGTGGACGGGCCGCGCCTCCTGCGTAATCGGGCGAGCCCAAGCCGCATGGGCCGATCCCCAAGTGCAATCCGCCAAAAATCCGCGCGATCCCGGCTTAGGAGCGTCGATGCGGGCTCGGGAGCCGTAGAGAAACGCGGCCTTTCGAGCAGAGCCGCAGGGCCGCTTGCATTGTCATTGGCGCCGGGGCGCGTCATCGTACGCGCTAAGCCGAATGAGCCTAATATGAACCAGCCGGCAGGTTTCTGCGTTCTAGCCAATGTTGCATTTTCCGATAAAGAAAAATCGGGGTCTGAGCCGTGGCGCAGCGATTTAAGGTTGGAGATCACGTTAGCTGGAACTCTGAAGCGGGCCGGGTCAGCGGCGTAATCAATAAAGTGCATATGGCTGACGCCGATTATAAAGGCCGCCGGCATCACGCCAGCCGCGAGAATCCGCAGTATGAGATCCGAAGCGACAAGACCGACCATATCGCAATGGATAAGGGTTCGGCACTGCGGCTCATTCGAGATTGAACGGAAGTTGCCATAAGGCACAGGGCGGCCAAATAGGGCACGAAGCGCGGGCCTTCAGTATGCCTGAGCCCTTCTTTACCATCGGCCATTCGACCCGGCCCATTGAAAAATTCATCGAGCTGTTGCGGCATGCCGGTGTCCGGCTCGTAGCCGATGTCCGGACTATTCCGCGATCGCGGAAAAACCCTCAGTTCAACACCCATGCACTCGCCAAGTCTCTGATGCACCGTCGGATTGGATACCGCCATATAGCCGCACTTGGCGGGCTGAGAGGAAAAAGCCGCGATGTTCCGCCGGAAACGAACGCGTTCTGGATCAATGAAAGCTTTCACAATTATGCAGATTACGCGATGACCGAATCGTTCCGGGAGGGCATTGCGGCGCTGCGAGAGTTAGGACACGCAGAGCGATGCGCGATCATGTGCGCCGAGGCTCTGTGGTGGCGGTGCCACCGCCGAATTATTACCGATTATCTGCTTGCTTCCAGCGAAACCGTTTTTCATATCTTGGGGCTGGATCATAGCGAAGAGGCCACGATCATGCCAGAAGCTCAACTTGGCCCAGATGGCATGTTGACCTATCCCGTAAGGAATTCTGCCGCCGGGGCACCGGTTGCGCGGCAATAAATTTTGTGTGCTCTTTAAGGGACGCGCCGGGCCGTTACTGCCAATGATCGAAGCTTCTTAAGCGCCAATCGGATTTTCAAATCGCCCGCTCACTGCAAAAAGCCCTGAGGACTTTTAGGGCGAACCTCGATAAATCCGCGTGATTCTCGCAGGCGCTTTCGGCTCCTCAGCCTGTGCATCCAAAGGTTCGAGCTGCCGCAGCACGCTCTGCGGCCTGTCCGCCTCGCGCCGGTTCAGGCGGCCGATATTTCGCATACGCCGGTCACCGGTTTTGGCAGGCCTGCATCCGTCATCTCATAGCCGGCGGCGCGCAGGATTCCCCGCGCCGGGCTCATCGTGACAGCAAGCCGCGTATAAGGATTTAAGACCGGCGGTTCCACCCAGACAAAACCACCGTCCTGCGAGAATTGCCCGTGCCAGCTCGCAAGTGCTTCGCGGCGGGCATTGCATCGTTGAGCCGCCTCGGCTGATGACAGCTTCAGAAAGTGAGCGGCGGAGAGGCGGGCATCCCACATCGGGCGGCGCGGCACCCAATCGTTGGCGGCGCTGGTATCGTCTCCTCTGGTATTGAAGCCGTTCTCGGTCCTCTCGATCACACATCGCTCACCCTGAGCGCAGCCAATGAGCGTGTAGATCGCGGGCCGCGCCACCGGCGTCCTCTCCAGCATATTCTTGGCGGCGGCATAGGTTCCGCAGGTCTCGAAGACACGGCGCAGGAGCTGATCGGCCGGAATGTCGCGAATTCTTACCCAAGTGTGGAGGCCGTTTGCTGCAATGTCGTAAAGGCGCAGCCAGGGATGCTGCGTGC
>JAFMSB010000314.1 GCA_017353815.1 Methylocapsa sp.
CCGGTCCGCATTCGCGGCGCACTCATCCAAATGGGGCCGCACAAAATCGACCGCGCCAATTGGGATTGGGAGGAATGCGCCAAAAATCCTTTTTTTTGCCCCGACACGAAGGCGGCAGCCATTTTCGAGGCCTATCTCGATGGCATCCGCAAGGCCGGATCTTCGATCGGTGCAGTCATCGAGATCGTGGCCGAAAATGTCCCGCCGGGATGGGGCGCGCCGGTCTATGGCAAGCTCGATGCCGAGCTTGCGGGCGCTCTCATGTCGATCAATGCGGTGAAGGGTGTCGAGATCGGCGACGGCTTTGCGGCCGCAGAGCTTGCGGGCGAGGCCAACGCCGACGAGATGCGCCGGGGCGAAGACGGCAAGCCGCTCTTTCTCTCCAATCACGCGGGCGGAATCCTTGGCGGCATATCGACCGGCCAGACCCTTGTTGCGCGCTTTGCGGTCAAGCCAACCTCTTCGATCCTGCAACCGCGCCGCACCGTCGACCGTTATGGCGCCGAAACCGAAATCGTCACCAAAGGCCGCCACGATCCTTGTGTCGGAATTCGCGCCGTTCCAGTGGGGGAAGCGATGGTTGCTTGCGTTCTTGCCGATCAGTTTTTGCGCCACCGCGCGCAGGCGGGCGAAAGCGCGAAATGGCCTTTCGCACAGGGTGAATGAGCATGGCGGCATCTTCGCGCTCATCCGCCCGCGTGCGGGCAGGAGAATTTTGCGCCCGCTATGGGCTAAAGGTTCCCATTCTGCTCGCGCCCATGGCGGGGGCCTGCCCTGTGCGTCTCAGCGCCGCCATCGCCAATGCGGGCGGCATGGGCGCGATGGGCGCGCTCCTCTCCGGCCCGGAGGAGATCGCGGCGTGGGTGGAGGCTTTCCGGCGTGAAAGCAGCGGCACCTTTCAGCTAAATATCTGGGTGCCCGATCCTCCGCCCGCGCGCGATGCGGCGGCGGAAGAAAGGCTCCGGCGTTTTTTGGCCGAATGGGGGCCCGAGGTTCCACCTCAGGCGGCCGAAGCGGCGACGAGGGATTTTGAGGCCCAGTGCACGGCCTTTTTGGCGGCAAGGCCGCGTGCGGTTTCTTCGATCATGGGGCTTTTCCCGCCCGAATTTGTCGAAATGCTCAAAGCAAGCGGCATTGCTTGGTTTGCGGCCGCGACAACGCCAAGCGAGGCGATGCAAGCCGGAGATGCGGGGGCCGATGCGATCATTGCCCAAGGCTTTGAAGCGGGCGGACATCGCGGCGCCTTCAATGCCGCTGCCGCCGAAAATCAGTGCGTGGGCCTCTTTGCCCTCATCCCGCAGATTGCGGACCGCGTTTCGATCCCGGTCATCGCGGCGGGAGGTATTGCCGATGGGCGAGGCGTTGCGGCGGCGCTAACGCTCGGGGCCTCGGCCGTTGCGATCGGCACGGGCTTTTTGCGAAGCCCGGAAGCGCAGCTCAATCCCGCCTGGGCCGGGGCGCTCGCCGAAGCCTTGCCGGAAGATACCGTCTTGACGCGCGCTTACAGCGGCAGGCTTGGGCGTTGCGTCCGCAATGCCTATATCGAGGCCGCGGGCGCAGCCGGCGCGCCGCCTCCTGCTCCCTATCCCGTTCAGGGCGGACTCACGCGGGCGATGCGCGAGGAAGCTAAGCGGACGGGCGACGTGCGCCGGATCCAGGCCTGGGCCGGACAAGCGGCCCGCCTTGCCCGCGCCGAGCCCGCGGCCGCGATCGTCAATCGTCTGTGGCGTGAGGCGGATGCTCTCCTGCCTTAGGATTTCCCCGCTGGTTCAGGGTTGCCGCACTGAGCCCAGGGCCATAGTTTACTTATGCTCAGCGCGGTGCTTTAGGACGGCACACAAGGCGCGGTTCCAGGCAGTGTTGCACAATCATGTGAGCGGGATTTTTGCCAAGCGTATAATCCTTTCCATCAAAAGGAGAAAACAATGAAAATTGTAATGGTACTGACCTCGCACGATCAACTTGGCAATACCGGCCGCAAGACTGGTTTCTGGCTCGAAGAGTTTGCTGCGCCCTACTTTGTTTTTAGAGACGCAGGCGTCGAATTAACACTCGCCTCACCGAAGGGCGGACAACCGCCGATCGATCCGAAAAGCGATCTGCCTGAAAATCGAACCGAGGCGATGGCGCGGTTTAAGCGAGATTCGGTAGCGCAACAGGCACTGTCACAGACCGTTAAACTGGCCGGCGTGAAAGCGGATGACTACGACTCGATCTTCTATGTTGGCGGCCACGGTCCCATGTGGGACCTCGCTGACAACCCTGTCTCGATCCGGCTGATCGAGGCATTCTATAATTCTGGCAAGCCAGTTGCCGCGGTCTGCCATTCGCCCGCAGTATTCCATAAGGTCACATACAAAGGCGAGCCGCTGCTGAAAGGCAAGCGTGTGACGGGCTTTACAAACGGCGAGGAAGAAGCTGTTCATCTCACTCATGTCGTGCCCTTCCTCGTCGAGGATGAGCTGAAGCGCATGGGTGGCCTTTATGAGAAAGCTGCCGATTGGCAGAGTTTGGTTGTCGTGGATGGGCGACTCATTACTGGTCAGAATCCAGCATCGTCGACCGCTGCGGCTCAGGCACTTCTAAGGGTACTCGCGGCCGAAAAAAGTTCACCAGGAGCCGCCGCGTAAGATTGCCTTCCGTATAATGAGCACATCACCTTTTCATCATCCGCCAGCGGGCCAGGGCTGTGCTTGATGCAGGTTTAAAGGCGGCCGGATCGCAAAGCCGCAGTTACGATGCGGCCCGGATCTCGCGTGAGACTGGGGCTCGGCCCGCAGGCGCAGGAAGCGCTGCTATGCCCAAGGATTTTCTCGCGCCAAGGGAAATTAGCGGGCGCGCGCGATGACTCATTCGGTTACCGAGGCGATCGAGGCCATTGCCCGCGGCGAGATCATCATCGTCACCGATGACGATGATCGCGAAAACGAAGGCGACCTCATTTGCGCGGCGGCGCTGTGCACGCCGGAAAGAATGGCGTTCATTATCCGCAATTGCTGCGGGATCGTCTGCGCGCCGCTGACCGCCGCCGACGCCAAGCGGCTCAATCTCCAACCCATGGTGGCGGCCAACGAAGCCCCCCATGGCACCGCTTTCACCGTCTCCGTGGATGTGCGGCACGGCCTGACAACCGGCATTTCCGCCGGGCAGCGCAGCAACACGGTGCGCGCCCTCGCCAATCGCAACATGGGGGCCGAAGATTTCGTCCGGCCCGGCCATGTCTTTCCGCTCATCGCGCAAGAG
>JAFMSB010000315.1 GCA_017353815.1 Methylocapsa sp.
CAGCTCGCCAAATGCCAAAGCATCGAGCTTGTTGATGGATTCGTTCGCGCGATCAAAGCAGAGGCTGGCGATACCGCCTGCTTTCGCTTCAACCTTGATGGTTTGACCTTCAAAAAGCATATCACACCTCACACGGATCTTGCCGAAGGGGTTCGGAGCGAATGCGGTACTGCCGTTTGCGAAGGAGCTTGCCCCTTGCGTTTCTCGCAACAATAGGCCCCCGCGCGAGGGCAGGATTCAGCGCCGGTTCTTCCAGCTGTCCTGCCCTGCATGATAGCCGGAATCGGCACCGCGAGGCGCGAGTGTCTCCTCTTTGCCGCCGGATTTGACCATGGCGGCGAGCTCGGATATGTGGGCGCAGCTGCGAAGCGCGAGGCCGCTTACGCGGCCGCCTTCTTCCGCAGCGCCTTGCGGCAAAAAGGCTTGCGCAAATCCCAGCTTCGCCGCCTCTTTGAGTCGCGCAACGCTCTGAGGGACCGGCCGGACCGCCCCCGACAAGGCGATTTCGCCAAAGAAAACTGCTTGCACCGCGAGCGGCACCCCGCTTACGGATGAGACAAGCGCGGCCGCGGCGGCAAGGTCGGCCGCCGGTTCGGTGACCCGCAACCCTCCGGCAACGTTGAGATAAACATCGTGCTGGCCGAGCCTTATGCCTGCGCGGGCTTCAAGGACGGCGAGCACCATGGCGAGCCGGGCGCCGTCCCAGCCGACCGCGGCGCGGCGGGGCATGCCCAACGGGCTTGGCACGGCAAGGGCCTGAAATTCGACCAGCAGCGGCCTTGTTCCTTCCATACCGGCGAAAACGGCTGTGCCGGGCGCGGCAACATCCCGCGAAGACAAAAACAAGGCGGAAGGATTGCCAACCTCGGCCAGCCCGCGCCCCGTCATTTCGAACACGCCGATCTCGTCGGTTGGGCCGAAGCGATTTTTGGCGGCGCGCAAGATCCTGAAACCCCGTCCGTGTTCTCCCTCGAAGGAGATGACGGCATCGACCATATGTTCGACGACACGGGGGCCTGCGATCTGCCCGTCCTTGGTGACATGGCCGACGAGGATCACCACGGCGCCCGAGATCTTAGCAAAGCGGATCAAGGCTTGCGCCGAGGCACGCACTTGGCCCACGGTGCCCGGCGCGGATTCCATCAGGCCCGTCCACATAGTCTGGATGGAGTCGATGACGGCCAAATCTGGCCTTTTGCCGCGTGAGAGCGTCGCCGTGATATCCTCGACGTTTGTTTGTGCCGCGAGCTCCACAGGCGCGCCTGAAAGTCCAAGCCGGTCCGCCCGCATCCGGATCTGCTCCAATGCCTCTTCGCCGGAGATATAGACGGCGCGCAGATCCCTCGAAGCGATCTTTGCGCATGCCTCGATCAGCAGAGTCGACTTCCCAATCCCTGGCTCACCCCCAAGAAGGAGGACGGAGCCCGGAACAAAGCCGCCTCCAACCACCCGGTCGAGCTCGGCGATCCCGGTTCTGACCCGCCCGGTACGGCTCAAGGCGGGTTCGGTCAGCTGCGAGAGTTCGAAGATGCGGCCTTTCCGCGCTACCGGACCCGCCTGTGCCCCTATGCCCGAATTGATGTGTTCTTCGGCGAATGTGTTCCAGCCGCCACAGGAGTCGCAGCGGCCCTGCCACCGCCGGCTCACCGCCCCGCAGTTCTGGCAGATAAAAGAGGTTAAGGGTTTGGCCATGGGAAGCCGCCCTACTTGGACCGAGCGCATAGTGCAGCAACCGGGCAGCCCTGCGCAACCGGGACGATCAGCCCGGCGGCGGCCCCAAAGGTGCCTGACGTTCGCGATATTGGATTACGATCTGAGAAATGAGTTCGCCTCGCAAAATTCTTAGTACGCGAACCCGTACTGCCGGCAAGTGTTTTCCTCGGGCATCTTAGCCTGGTCCAAGGAGGGCGCCCGTCAAGTTCGCACGGGCAGCTTCCAGACTTGAGCCCCGGAGGATGTCAATGATTCACCTTGTAACGCCTGAGAATGCGCATTTCTACCGCGATGAAATGGATCAAGCCTACCAACTTCGCCACAAGGTCTTTGTCGAGGAGATGGGATGCAAGAATCGCGCACGGCCAGATAGGCGTGAGATTGATCAGTTCGATACCAAACGTGCGGTGAACATGCTTTACATCGAGCGGGGGGAGGTGCTCGGATATCAGCGGCTTCTACCAACCACACATCCGCATGTGCTCTCCGAGATGATGCCACAGCTTTGCGACGTCGAGGCCCCTGCGGGCGCCGATATTTGGGAGATCTCGTGCCATTGCGTGGCGCGCCGCTATCGCGCAGGCGGGCAATTCTCCAACCTCGTTGCCAATGCGCTTGGAGCAGGACTCATAGAGTGGGGCCTCGAATGCGGCATCACGAAATTCGTCATCGAGGTCGAGCCCGCGGCCATTTTGCCGTTGATTCAACTTCACTTCAAACCGATGCCGCTTGGTCTGCCTAAGAAAATCGGCGGCAAGGACATCATCGCGCTGACCTTGACCTATGATGACCGCACGCTCGATCGGCTGCGCGAGATGCGCGGCACCCGCCGCCGGGCCCTGGCCACGACGATGGAAAGGCCTGCCATGTTGCATGCCTAATCTTCGCAAGCCTGCCGAACTGGCAGACCTCCGGTCACCTCCAATGCATCCAATGCCCAAGCAGCTGGAGGACATCGTTGTAGGTTGCAAAGCACATCAAGGCGGCCAGTAGAACGATGCCAACATTCATTCCGAACTGCTGCACCTTTTCGTTCATCGCCTTGCCGCGTATGGCCTCGACGGCATAATAGGCGAGATGCCCGCCATCGAGCAGCGGCACCGGAAGCAAATTCAGGAGACCGACCGAAATCGACAGTATGGCCGCAAGTTGAAGCAGCGCCGCAATCCCGATCTTTGCCATCGCACCCGAAACCTCCGCGATCCGGATCGGGCCGGAGAGCTGATCGGCCGGCTGCTGACCCAAAACCAGGCCTTTGAGATAGCTTCCCGTCCGCGCCACGACATACCAGGTCTCCGACCCAGCGAGCCGAACCGATTGGAAGAGCCCATAGGTCTTTAGGCGCCAGTTGCCGGGCGCCGTCTTGGGCCTCACACCAATCGCGGCCACGCGTTCGGCGCCGAGCGGTGTCTTGAGATTTTGCTCGCGCGGCGTTGCGACAAGCTGGAGGGTCTTGCCATCGCGCTCGACGGCGAAGGCAAGCGGCGTATCGCTTGCCGCCTGCACGATCCGCTGCATATCCT
>JAFMSB010000316.1 GCA_017353815.1 Methylocapsa sp.
AAGAGACAGTCTTTCTGTTTTCCCGCGATCCCGTTGCGAGTGTGGTGAGGCCGCTCCTCGAGCTAAAGGGCGTGCACAAGATTAAGCTACGCCAAGGCGAAGCAGGAACCATTCGTTTTGAGCTTCGGGCGCAGGATCTATCTTTTCCGGGCGGCGATTTTGAGCCGCTCCTGGAGCCGGGCGAATTTTTGCTTTTTGCGGGCAGGAGCGCAGACCCGCGCGCCCTTTTGTCCATCAAATTGCACGTCTTGCCGAACTAGGATGCCATTAATGCCCGGGCCCAATGGCGCATCCTTTCGCGGCTATGCTATTCCAGATTTTGTGCCATAGCCTTTTCCACGATCGCTCTCTCGCCAAGGCCCGCCGGTAGAGCTGCTCAATCTCGGAATTGGTGTAGGGCGGTACATAGTTCAACATTTCCGAAGCCTTCAGCGTCTCGAGCTCATCCTTGTTCATGGGTTCGCTCATCGCATCGTCCTTTTGATTGTGCCTGGGCCGGATCGGGCCAAGGAGGCAAGACGGGTTGGGGTTGCACAGCTCTGCGAGCCGCATTGCGCGGGCCGGCCTTGGCTTGATCTTGGGCCGAATTCGTTGCTTTTATTGGTCGGAGTGAGAGGATTTGAACCTCCGGCCCCCTCGTCCCGAACGAGGTGCGCTACCAGGCTGCGCTACACTCCGCCTTTGCCTTGCAGATGCAAGCTTATAACGGAGCCCCCTGCGGCGGCAAGCCCGGCCATCTCTCACAACTGGGTAAAGCAACCAAACTGGCGCTGCCCCCAAAAAGGCATAGAAACAGAAGAAGCGCTTGCTGCACCGGTATCACGATTTGGACAGCATCGCTCGCCAATGCCAAGCGGTCTTTGCTCAACCGCCAAAATGGCCAAGATCAATTCTGTGCCGGCCGGCATCAACTTAGGGCTCGTTTTGCACAAACTCCCCATTTATGCAGCAACCCTGGGGCTGGGCGGCGCAATCGTGCTGGCTCAGGCGTCTTCCCTCTCGGCGACGAGCCGGGGCGGACTATGGGCCGTCGTGCAGGGCTTATGTCTTCCGGCCTACCAAAGCGTCGGTGTAGCCTTCCCCTGTGCCGAGGTCGATATCGCCAACGGTCTCAGCCGGGGCTTTGCCGTGCTCCGGGTTCCTGCGAGCACCGTCCATGTGCTCGTTGTCCCCACCGCGCGCATTTCCGGTATCGAAAGCCCGGCGCTGCAACGCGAAGACGCGCCAAACTACTGGCAGGCGGCATGGGACGCCCGCCGTTTCGTCGAGGAAGGCGCTGGCCGCGCCCTGCCTCGCGACGAATTTGGAATGGCGATTAATTCCGCTGCCGGCCGGAGCCAGGACCAATTGCATATTCATGTTGCCTGCATCGCCCCCGAAGTTGCCGCTTTCCTTCGCCGCCACCAAACGGATATCCACGGATCTTGGGCGCCCCTCAAGGGAAGGCTCGCCGGCGACAGATTTTGGGCGACGAAAATCGAGTCCGAAAATCTTGTCCATGCCGATCCCTTCAAGCTTTTGGCGCGCGCTCTCGCGCCGGGCAGATTTCCGATGGGAAAGCAGACACTGGCCGTGATTGGAGCCACGTTTCATGACGGCAAGCCGGGCTTCTACCTGCTGACCAACGATCCTCGCGCCGCGCAGCGGGATGGCGTGAGCGCCGAGTCGCTGCTCGACGATTCCTGCGGCAAGTGACCTCGTGTGTCGGCCTTTAAGCCAAGATGACCATGCGCAACCGGATTACTGGCGCCTGCCAGTCGCTCCTCTTACTGGGCGATAATGCGCATAAAGCTCCGCGATCTGCTGCGACATGATACTCTTCAATTCCTCCGGCGCGATGATCGTGACCGCGGATCCCCACGTCAGCAGGTGATGGGCGATCTGCAACAATCCCGCGGCACGAAATCGAACGATGAGCGAGCCATCCGCCTCATCGGCAATTGTTTGGGAGGCATGAAAAAGAAACGAGCGCGCGTCGGCTGCCGCGGAAGGATCGAACCGCAAAACGACGTCCTCCGGCGCTTCTTGAAAGACCCCGAAAGAGCGTGAGGCATAGGCCTTGAGATTGAACCCAGCGGGGGGTGCGCCGGGCTCGCCGGTGAGTTCGAGATTGCGGATGCGATCCAGCCGGAAGAGCACAGGCTCGGGTTTGCTTTTAACCCGGGCGGTGAGGTAATAGCGCGGCGCGAACAAGAGCCCATAAGGGATCACTTTGCGCCAGCGTAAAGGGCCACCCTCGCCCTCGCCATAAAGAAACTTCACCATCACGCCCGCAAGCAACGCCTCCCTCAGAGCGCCAAGCACCTTTGCATCCGCGAATGGGCGCGGGCCGACTTGGCACGCGAATGCCTCGGCGCGCAATTGCGCATCGATGTCGGTATCGAGACGGCGGCGCTCCGCGTGGCGAAGGCTGGCACGGATTTTTTGGCCAAGAGAGCGCAAGATTTCCGCCCGCGCAGGATCGCGGCCGGCCTCATAGGCGCGGGCCGCATTTTCGAGCTCCGCCAGCTCTTGCGCAGTTGGCGCGGCGGCAAAATTTCCGAGCCCGCGGGCATTCATGCGAAACTTGACCTGCCGCCCGTCCTCGATCCGTTCGAGCGGGCCGAACACGGCTTCGACCGCATCGCGCCGGCGTTCGGCGGTGCGCCTTCCGATCCTCGAAAACGCGGCCATCTCGGCAAGCGTCATGCCCTCGGCGCTCGCGGCAAGGGCCCGCGCGAGTCGTAACAGCTCTGCGGGTTTTTCGCTTCTCATTGCTTCGAAGCACGTCCGTTTCTGACGCAGAAGACCCGCATTCCTAGGACCTGTCAAGAGGCCGCGGACATGCATCCCTACGAGCGCTGGATCACAATTCGCTACCTTGCCAATGGCCTGCGATCGAAACATGTTGGAAGGTCCAGGAATCCAAGTGAGGACATTCTGAACTGGATCGCCGCTCATGCCCGGCCTCTTGGGCTAGCGCCTCTGAAATGGCGATGGGGTTCCAATGACTCCGGCCGTACCCGGGCGAACAAGGCGGATTGGACGAAATGGAAAGCCGCGGTGTTGGCGATGGCGCAAGCGCCGGAGCCGCCGGTTTCCGCCCTGCAGAAGAGGATCGATTGGCTTGGAGACTCCTGCGAGCTCACGGCCGCGCAGCGCTTCCTTCTCGGGCTCTTTGCCAGGATTACCCGGAGCCGGCTCGTTTGCGATCTCCTCGCGGCTCTCAACCGGGGATTGGGATACGACC
>JAFMSB010000317.1 GCA_017353815.1 Methylocapsa sp.
CGGCCTTGCGATACCAGGCTATGGCTTGCGTATAATCCTGGGCCACGCCCTCGCCGTGGTCGTAAAGCCAGCCGATATTGTTTTCCGCGTCCGCATAGCCCTGATCGGCGGCCTCGCGCCGCCAGGCCATGGCTTGCGCGTAATCCTGTGTGACGCCGTTGCCCTGATAGTAAAGCCAGCCCATTTTTTTTGCGCCTCGGCGTCGCCCTGATCGGCGGCTTTGCGGAGCGTGTCGTTACCATCCGGGCTGGACGCCTCCTCTGCGGGGACCGCCCAGGGCGCTTGGCTGCCCGTGCCCGCTGGAGCGCCGTGAAAGATCATCCACGCCGCCATAAGTGAGAGCGTGGCCAGCGGCCAGATGAACCACGACAACAGGTACCTTGGATCCTCGCTCCACAAGGAGCGATGCGCAATCCCGAGATTTTGCAAGGAGGCCGCCATCAGCCCCGTCCCATCGCGTCAACAAAATCCGCCAATTCGAGCCGGCGCAGATCGGCAGTTGGATCCTGCGCAAGCCGGAGCGCCTGCGCTTCGCGCGCCTTTTCCAGAAGCGTGCGCATCTCGCGCGCATTTCCCCAATCCTCGCGCTTGGCGTTCTCGGCAATCCACGGCGCGAGTTTCGCCGCAAGACCCTGCGGCAGCTCAAAGGATTGCCGCTTGGCCATGAGGCTCAGGATCTCGGCCATCTCGTCTGCATCATAGGCCGGAAAGTCGATTGTCTTGGTGAAGCGGCTCGCAAGCCCCGGATTGGCGCCAATAAAGCGGCGCATTTCGTTCGGATAGCCGGCAACGATCACAATGATCCGCTCGCGATTGTCTTCCATGAATTTTAGCAGCGTGTCGATCGCTTCGCGGCCGAAGTCGCTCGAATCACCGCTTTGATTGGAAAGCGCATAGGCCTCGTCGATGAACAAAATCCCGTCGAGCGCCTCCTTGCATTTGTCGAGGGTTTTGGGCGCGGTCTGGCCGATATAACCGGCGACGAGACCGGCGCGGTCGGTCTCGACGAGATGGCCTTTGCGCAGGGCGCCGAGATGGCGGTAAATATCGCCAAGCGCGCGCGCGACCTGCGTTTTGCCGACTCCAGGGGGGCCCGTAAAGACCATATGCAAGCTCATCGGCGCGACGAGATCGCCCTGTTCGCGCCGCCTCTTTTCGACATCGAGGCGCGCCATGAGCTTGTTGACTTCCTCTTTGACCGGGGCGAGGCCGATCATGGCATCAAGATCGGCAAGGGCGGACTCAACGGTGCGGACCTTCGTCTTCTCGGGAACCTTGAGAAGAGGCAGCGGCCGCAGCGAAACCTCGGACGCACCGCTTGGTGTGGCGGGCTCCGAAGGGGCGATGCCGAGAGCTTTCTCGAAATCGCGCAACTCCAGCTTTTGCAGATCGGCATCCGGATCCTGGGCAAGCCGGTATGCCTGCGCCTCGCGCGCCTTTTCCAGAAGCGTGCGCATCTCGCGCGCATTGCCCCAATCCTCGCGCTTGGTATTCGCGGCGATCCAGGGCGCGAGCTTGGCTTCGATTCCGGCAGGCAGCTCAAAGGATTGACGCTTTGCCGTAAGGCGGAGAATCTCGATCATTTCATGCGTGTCATATGCCGGGAAGTCGATCGTCTTGGTGAAACGGCTGGAGAGCCCTGGGTTGGAAGAGACGAAGTGACGCATCTCGTTCGGGTAACCGGCGACGATCACAATGATGCGGTCACGGTTGTCTTCCATGAACTTTAAGAGCGTATCGATCGCCTCCCGGCCAAAGTCGTTGGTGACACGGGTCTGATTGGATAGCGCATAGGCCTCGTCGATGAACAAAATCCCGTCGAGCGCGTCCTTGCACTTATCGAGGGTTTTTGCCGCGGTCTGGCCGATATAACCGGCGACGAGGCCGCCGCGGTCCGTCTCGATGAGATGGCCTTTGCGCAGCACGCCAAGGTGACGGTAGATCTCGCCGAGAGCGCGAGCGACCTGGGTTTTGCCGACGCCGGGCGGGCCGGTGAAGACCATATGCAGGCTCATCGGCGCGACCGGGAGACCTTGCTCGCGCCGCTTCTGTTCGACCCGCAGACGGGCGATCAAATTATTGACTTCCTCTTTGACGGAGCCGAGCCCGATCATCGCGTCGAGCTCGTCGAGGGCGGCATCGGCGGTTCGCGCCTGCGTCTTCGGCGGAACTTTCAACATCCGGACGGACCCGGCCGCAACGGCTGCCCCGGGAACCCATGCGGCTGCGGCGGCCCCTTGCGCGAGACGCACGCCTATATAGGTCAGAGCCAGGCCGGCCAATAAAACCGCAACGATCATGCCGGCTTTAAGCAGGCTCGCATAGGTAAAGCTGCCGCCCCCTAACCAGGCGGCCGGCCCAGATTGCGGATTGATGATCCATGAGCTGGCGACAGTGGCGATGATCGACGCGATCGCAAAGCTTGTCATCGGCCGGCTGGCAAAAAAATTTTTCATGGGACGACCTCAATTTCCGCAGGGCTTATCCGGCTCCCAGACGACATCGTTCGAGCGCAAACCATGCAGGGCGTCGATCCGCCAATCGGGATCAAGCGAGACGATGATGCCGCTCGCCTCGCCTTGGACCGCAAGCAGACCCTTCCCAGCCGGATAGGCGGCCGGATAAGGAATGGCGATTCGCTGCGGCGTCCCAGTGATCTGGAAAGGGGGAGAAACATAAGCCCCGGATATGATCCTGACAGTGCCGCCCGGGCTGTCGGCCTGCTTGGAAATCGTGACGGAGGCCATGGGGGTTTTGCAGCTTTTTGCTTCGGCCACGATCTGTCCGGCGGGGCCGGGCGTCAGGGTTGCTGCCGCCGCAGCAATTTCGCCGGGTGAAACCATCGCCAATTTGGAATGGCCCGTTGCGGCAGGCCCCCGGCCAAGCACGGCAATGAGCGCGGCCGCCGTCAAAAGCCCGCCTGCCGCCGCAACGAGCGGCACCTTATAGCCCGGCGATGCGCTCGAAGGCTTGGGCGCCCGTCCTATCTTGGCGGAATCACCTTCCATGTTCCAGCCGGGAACACTCATTTTCGGCCGCTCCTGGTCCGCGTATTTTGGCAAAAGGCTCGCGGCGCATCTCGCGCGAAACCATTGAGGCGCCGCGATTAAAGCTTAAATCGCATGGCAATGGGAAGCAGGTTACCCTTTCATTTACTTGATTAAAAACGCCAGTTATTTGCATTCACCGAAATCAGTCATTCGT
>JAFMSB010000318.1 GCA_017353815.1 Methylocapsa sp.
GCCGCGATGTTGGCGGGAAGATCGGTGGCGCTTGCGGGGCTCGCACCAAGCGCAAAAGCCATGGCGAGCAGAGGCCCGGGCGCAAAATTTTGCAAGCAAGCAATCGCTTTTTTGGCAAATGCGATGGCCTTTGATTCCCTCAAATGATTCCCTCCAATGCCAGGGCCCGGCCAGGCAATAAAGTCGCGGCGCTTAAATCTGCGCAAGCGTTACCGCGGCTGTAGCCGCGAAAACGGTGCATAAGTGGCAATTTCGTCACTCTTTTGCTGCTTGCAGGGGCGAAGCTGCTGGCGTGGGAAAAACAGGGCTCCAATCGGGTCGGCGTTTTTGCTGTGCGTCGGCAGTCCTCTCGCTCGAAATTGGCCAAGCCGGCGGCTACGCTCAGCTGCATGAACGAATCGCCCGCCTCTGCCCGCGCTTTTCTTGGCATCGAGCGCTCGGCTCTCAGCCGCCCTTGGCGCAGTAGACTTGATCCGGCAGGCGAGGCCCATGCGATTGCGATAGCGCAGATTCATGGCACAGGGGATGTATTGTCGCGCGTGCTTGCAGGCCGGAACGTCAGCCTTGGCCATGTGCCAGAATATCTCGACCCCTCCCTGCGGCAACTCTTGCCGGATCCCCATTCGCTCGCCGATATGGGCGCGGCGTCGGCGCGAATTGCAAGCGCCATTGTGCGCGGCGAAACCGTAGCGGTTTTCGGAGATTACGACGTTGACGGCGCCTGTGCCTCGGCGCTGCTTCAGGAATATTTCCGCGCCTGCGGCGCTCCCTGCCTCGTCCATATTCCCGATCGCATCAAGGAAGGCTATGGCCCCAACGACGCGGCGATAAGCAAGCTTGCGCGAGCGGGTGCGAGGCTATTGATAACTGTGGATTGCGGGACCGCGAGCCACGGGCCGCTTAGCGAAGCCGCGAGGCTTGGACTTGACCCGATTGTACTCGACCACCATTCCGCAGGCGAGACCCTGCCGGAAGCGATCGTCGTTAACCCAAACCGCCATGATGATCTCTCCGGCCTCGGCTATCTTTGCGCCACAGGCGTCGTGTTTCACTCTCTCGTCGCCGTGCAGCGGAAGCTGCGCCAGCGCGGCTTTTTCTCGGCTGCGCGGCCTGAGCCGGATTTGCTTCTTGGCCTTGATCTTGTCGCGCTTGCAACCATTGCCGATGTGGTTCCTCTCAAGGGCCTCAACCGCGCCTTCGTCCGCAAAGGCCTTCCTTTGATCGCGGCGCGGCGCCGCCAGGGTTTGCGCGCCCTTTGCGATGCCGCGCGGCTTCAGGAGGCGCCAACCCCCTATCACCTCGGCTTCGTTCTCGGGCCGCGCATTAATGCGGGCGGGCGCATTGGCGATGCGGCGCTCGGCGCGCGCCTTCTTGCCTCGATCGATCCGCTCGAGGCGGAGCAAATTGCAGCGGAACTCGAGCGCCTCAACCGCGACCGCCAGGAGCTCGAGCGTGCCGCCCTAGAGGAGGCCGAGGCGGGCGCGAAATTGCAGGGAGAGAACGCTGCGGTTGTGATTGCCGCGAGCCGGGGCTGGCATCCGGGCATAACCGGGCTCATTGCCGCGCGCCTTAAGGATAGGTATCGGCGCCCCGCTTTTGCTATAGCATTCGGAGAAGGCGCCATTGGCAGCGGCTCGGGCCGGTCGATTGCCGGCGCCGATCTCGGCCGCGCTGTGCGTGCCGCGGCCGTTGAAGGGATAATCTTGAAGGGTGGCGGCCATCCCATGGCTGCGGGCATTTCCATTGCCGCCTCCCGCCTCGATGCCTTTCAGGCGTTCCTCGAGGCGAGACTGGCGCCATCGGTGGCTTCGGCGCGATCCGGCGATGCCGTACTGATCGACGCGATGCTGACTGCCCGCGGCGCCAGTGCGGATCTCGCTGCTTCTCTTACAAAAGCGGGTCCATTCGGGGCAGGGAATCCCGAACCCATTTTTGCGCTTGCCGCGCACCGGCTCGTCAGTTGCGCCGCGACCGGAGCCGGTCATGTGCGTTTTCGCGCCATTGCAAGCGACGGAGCGGCGATTTCCGGCATCGCCTTCCGCGCGGCCGAAGAGCCGCTTGGCCTTGCGCTTCATGCCGCGCGCGGCTGCATTTTACACTTCGCGGGAAGCCTGATTTGTGATGATTATGGCGGCAGAAAGCAGGTGCAATTGCGGCTCGCAGATTTCGCCCCGGCAGCCGCGCTCTTGGGTCCTTCTCCTGCGTAAGCTTGCCAGGGTGAGAGGCAGCCTTTATAGCAACCAGGCGGGCACCGCCCGCGTCTTTTCAGCGCCCATCGTCTAGCGGTCCAGGACATCGCCCTTTCACGGCGGAAACACGGGTTCGATTCCCGTTGGGCGCGCCAATTGCGAACAAAACTGCGAACACCTGGGTGTTGGCCTGGTCGGCGAGGACGGCGCGTTCCAGGACGGTCTTCGAGCCATGGATGCGGATAATCCAGTCGCCAACTTCGACGGCATCGATCAAAGATCGCAGGTAAGCCTTCCGGAACGGGATTTCTCCCTTAGTGATTTTCTCGCGCATGAGAATGCCGAAGCGTTCGATCTTATCCGCATCCAATCGGGCGGCCTGTCCCTGGCTTTCGATCCGCTGAAAGGCTGACGCCGCCTTGTCGCGGTCAGCTTTGAGCTTGGCGATGCGTTCCTTCAGTGTGTCGTCGAGGTCCGTGAGGCCTTCTTCCACGAGCTGGTAAAGCCGCCGGAGTTTCTCCTCGGCTGTGCCCGTTTCTCGCCGAAGGGCTTCGATGCGAGCTTGGACCTCGGCATCCGTCTTCAAGCGCAGGTCGGCCACGGATTGGAGAAGAGCCTCCAGCCGATCCGGAACGAGAATGCGGTCAGCGACGTGCTCGGTCACGAGTTCGTCGAGCTTGTCCATCGGGATCGAGCGGCCCTTGCAGGCGGTTTTGCCGATACGCATTGCGGATGAACAGGTGTAATAACGATAGACATTCCGGCTCTTGGACGTGCCGGTTCGGAGCGTCATGGCACCACCGCAAAATCCGCAATGGCCGAGGCCGGTGAGAAGGATCGGGCCGGTGACGGCGCGGGGCGGGTTGACTTGCGGGTTCTTGGCCTGAAGGGTCTTTTGCACCTTGTCGAAGGTCTTCTGGTCGATGATGGCCGGAACGCTGACAGAAGTAATTTCGCTTTGAGGCTTCACCTGCCGGGTCTTGGAATTGCGCCTGTTGAAGCTCCGG
>JAFMSB010000319.1 GCA_017353815.1 Methylocapsa sp.
ACAGCAGGAGCGTCTGTGATCGGCCCTCTCGGCGGCGCTCAAAGTAGGTACCGCTGAGAGCAGCGGTTTCTGCGGCTTCGCGGATGCTCGGCTCCTCCGCCGGAGGTAAATCGGTTTTTTTCCCGGTGCCTTCATAAGTCGGAAAGGCGTACGCGAGTGATCCTTGTGCGGATCGCCAGATACCGCCCTCGACGCCTGGCATTGAACGTAAAGCAGCCCGGGCTGCTGCAGTTATGCCGGAAACCAGATCGGAGCCGGGGCGCCCGCCCGGATCGCCGGTCTCGATCTTTAGATAGGGTTGATAATGACTGGCAATGGCGTTGCAATCCTGGGCGACGGCGGCCGTGGCGCGGCGCAGCAGTTCGGTTGTCAATTGGCTATAAAGCGACAGCAGTAAGGCTCCGACCACAATGGACCCGAGCAGGAAATCGCACCAGCAGGCAGCAAACCAGCCAACGATCGAGCGCGGCATAGCCCTGCCCGTGAGATCCGGGATCGAGAAGCGCATTTTCAGCATCGCAGCGCTCGGCGCACTGAATATTTCTGCTTTATGTATCTACGGGGCCGCCTTGCGATAGCCAATGGCCGGTCTTTGTGCTTTGTTGGCGGGACCTCGGCTGGCGCTTCGGGAGGGACGGCCCGCCTTGTCGCTCGGGTTTGGGATTGCCAAAATTGGTCAAAAATGGCAATTTCCAAACCGCCCGAAAGGGGCGCCGGGGAGACCGGTTATCAGAGAAACGGAAAAGAGGGAGTGCGGAAATGGGTAGCACCCAAATGAATGTCCTCGTGGGAATCATCGTCCTGGTTGTCGTGGTGCTGCTAGGATTCTCCTTTATGGGAGCTCCTCAGTACCAGGCTGGCGATCCAAGAAGCCCAGGGTATTCGCAGCAAACCCCCGGCGCACCTTAGCGCCAGCTGTTGAGCCTCGACAGTTTGTTCTATGAAAGATAGATGGATGTAGAGGCGGATTGACTCAAGATTAGGAGAAGGGAGGTGCCAGTCGTTGCGGGGCAGGCAGATAGGCAATGGGGCTTGGCGCCGGGGATGTTTTGTAACCCATCGCATACATCCGTTAGCGCTATGTCATCTGTTTGAAGCGTTCGACATGGTCCCTAATCTTTGGTGTCTGTGGAGGGGTTTGCCAATAACCCTCCAAGGGGTGCGCAAGGTCGGCCGGCTCGCGGCTTTCGAGGAGAGTTAAGCCGAGAGGCACCCCGAGAGCCGGCTGACTTCAGCTTCCAGAGCCATCACTCGGCAGCAGTTGCCGCAAGAGTTTAAGTGCACAGCGGCATGAGCGGAGTCATCGCTGTCTTCCGGGAAATCTCATTGTCCTTAGCGCTGTGTGAGCACGAGGTTCAATCGCAGTTTCAGATCCGAGATGCGAAGCATTCCTAGTTAGGGCGCATGGCACCCGACGCCAAGGAGTACTCGAAATGTTTATCGCATCCCGTTACCTTCGCATTGTTTCCGTTGCGGTTGCGCAGCATCCGCGCCGCGCGGCGCTTCATTGCCTAGCCGCGCAAACTCACGCCAAAAAAAATCGCATCACCGCAGGGCCGCGCAGGCTCAAGCGCACGATGCTCGCAAGCAGGATCGCGCCATACGGCAAAAAAGGAGTGCCAAGACTCCGCAAACCAGCGTGACTGGCAGCACTCAGCGGCCATCATTGCCGCAGGAAAATGCAACGAATGGCGCCGCCGCAAAGTGACATCGAAGGCCCTCGGACTGGCATAAGCTCCAAGGGCGCCGCTCTCTCGCCGCCCCAATTGATCCTCGCAAGACGCCCGCTTGCTTTGCAAATCGAATTATAAACCCGATTGCGCAGACGGCCGTAAAGCATGGGCATGGGCGGCTGTATGGCTATCAGCCGCCCGCCAAAAACTCGGCGATCGCGGGAATAACGGTCTCGGGCCGTTCTTCTTGCGGTATGTGCCCGCAGCCTTCGACGATAAGCAGCTTGGAGCCTTCAACCAGGGTGTTGAGCGCAATTCCAATCGAAGGCGGCACCACCCGGTCTTGTTTTCCCCAAATCAGAAGCGTTGGAACCCGCAAGGAATGGTAGCGTGAGATGAGCGCCGGCAAATCATCCGGGATGATTTGGCGCGCAGTTTCGATCAATGCCTGACGGCTTTCCGCGCTCGCGAGGTTTTGCGCATATATCCGGACCATCTCTTCGGAAACGCGGCATGGATCGTGGAATGCCCCGCGCAAACCAAAGCGCACGATTTGCCGCTTGGGAATTTGTGAGAATAACAGCGTGCCTGCGAGGGGAGCTCGCAAAAGCTTCATGAACAAAGGCAAGGGCTGCGGCAATGCCACGCTGCCCACCAGTATGAGGCGCCCGATGGCGCCGGGCCGCCGCTCGGAGAAGTCGAGCGCGGTCATGAGCGCGACGCCACCGCCCATCGAATGCCCAATGAGATCGAATTCCTCGAGTCCCAGTTCGCCGATGAAATTTGCGATCTGCGCCGCGTGACCGGCGAGGCTATAGCGCCCGTCCGCGCGAGGCGGCGAACCTCCATGGCCTGCGAGATCGACGCAGATGACGCGCCGCTCAGACAGAGCGGCAGGGAGGTGGCGCCAGGTAAACAGCGAGGCGCCGTAACCGTGCAAGGCAAGGACCGGCCGTCCGGAACCTGACGACTGGAAATTCAAAGAAGCCGGAGGTTCCGGGAGAGCCTCTGAAACCGGGAATTCCAGCTCCGCGCGCATCAGGAGAAGAGAATAGCAGAAAGGTTGCGCCTTGCCGCGACCGTCGCCGGGTCGGCGGGGCCCCAAGCATTAAAAAACTGCAAGAGCTGCTTGCGGGCTCCATCCTCCTTCCAGGCCCGGTCGCGTTTGATGATCTCGACTAGCTCGGAAGCCGCCTCCGCGCGCCGGTTTTGCGCATTGAGAAGGATGGCATAATCGAACCGCGCCTGGTGATCGCCGGGGTTTTCCGCGATCCTTCGGGCAAGTTCTTCCGAGTCGCCAAGTTCTGCGGCCTGCTCGGCAAGGCCGAGGGCTGTCTTCGCGGCAGCGATCGCCGGGTCTCCTTCGCCGGCTTCGCCTACCGTGGCGAGGACACGCTTCGCGCTGTCGATTTCGCCCGCCGCGATCAAAAGTTTTGCCAATCCGGCTACGGCTGCCGGCTCGCCTGGGCTCGAAACAATGATAGCCCGGTAAAGCTCGGCTGCGCGCCTGCTTTCGCC
>JAFMSB010000039.1 GCA_017353815.1 Methylocapsa sp.
GGATCTTTGGATTGGCAGCAAGGAAATCCACCCATTGCGTTGCCGCCACCCAGTCTTCAAGCACTTTTGCATTGGCATCGGCGCGCGCGGCAAGCGCGTCTAACCCGCCAAAAGATTTCCCCCAACTCAAAGCGGCAACATAATCTTCGACGCACATGAGCGAGGGCGTATTGATCGTTTCGCCCGCGAAAATTGCCTCGATGAGCTTGCCAGCTTCGGTCAGACGAAAGAGCTTCGGCATCGGCCAAGGCGGCTCATAGCTCTCAAGCCTCTCTGCCGCACGCGGCGAAAGAATGAGCATGCCGTGCGCCGCCTCGCCGCCCAGCGCCTTCTGCCAGGAAAAGGTCGTGGCGTCGAGTTTTTCCCACTCAAGCCTTTGGGCAAAGGCGGCAGACGTTGCATCGCAAATCGTGAGCCCTTCGCGATTAGGCGCGATCCAGGAGGCATCCGGAACGCGCACGCCCGAGGTCGTCCCGTTCCATGCAAAGACGATGTCGTTGTTAAAATCCGCGCGCGAGAGATCGGGAAGCTCGCCATAGGGCGCGGTAAAGGCCCGGACTTTGGGAAGCCGGAGCTGGCCGGTGATGTCGCTGACCCATCCCAGGCTAAAGGATTCCCAGGCAAAAACATCAACCCCGCGCGGCCCAAGCAGAGACCAAAGCGCCGCTTCCACCGCCCCCGTATCCGAGCCAGGAATGATGCCAATCCGGTAATCCCGGGGAATTAGGAGAATCTCGCGCGTGAGATCGATTGCAAGTTTGAGCCGGGCCTTCGCATCCTTGGATCTGTGGGAGCGGCCGAGCGGCGCGCTTCGCAGCGCTTCGTAGTTCCAGCTGGGATATTTGGCGCAGGGACCGCACGAAAAGTGAGGCCGCGCGGGGCGCACGGCAGGAAACGTCAGTCCCATTTTAACCATCCTTTCAGATGGGCGCCTTTCGTTGGGGAAAGGTATCCCGCCGGACTGGGTAAGACTTAGCAATCGTCTCGTCAAGCGAGTTCACATCGCCCGCGGGAGGGCCCTTCGGGTTGCGTCGCAAAGCCCCGCTCTGCGGAGACCCGAGCTAAAATTGAAGGTGATCTGCCAGCGGTTCGTATCGCGACCCGGCGAAGCGCTGTCGCGCGCGCCGCAGGCGGAAATGGTCCAACCGTCTACAAGGGTCATGCTCGAGTAAATTTGCACTTTGTGAGAGATCTACCCTTTTAATATCAACATGCTAATTCTGTAATAAGGTTCCCTCTTGGGCACCGATGAAATCAAAAGCGCTGACGGTGAGCTAAGACGAAAAAATAAAGGCGAAAACCTGAAGCAGGATTTCCGGCAACAAACGCAGCCGCTCCCCTCTCTCTGCCAACGAGCGCCGGTATTTTTTTGTTTCTTGGCGCCGAGTTATTTTCCCCAGAGAGTGAGAATATAGACCAGAAGGATCAGGAAACCGCCCGCAGCGACTGCCAAAAATGCGGTCCCAACTTCGGAGGGTATGGCCTCCTGCGGCCAAATCGCTTGGATGAAATCCTGCGCATCTTTAAGCAGGCCGTCTACATCTATAATCTTGTTCATGCTTCGATGGGCTTTTTGGTTGTGGTCCGTAAAGCGGTGCCGCTCCCTCTCGGCTGCCAGTTAGAGCGCTTTCGCTTGGCCAGAACCGGCGATAACGCCAAATCCATAAGCTGAAGCGAAATCCGCAAAAGTCTGTCAACCGGAATTCGCTCTACGACCTGCCATTGGGGCGGCGCCGGGTCGAATTTTTCGCCGGACATCCTATATGAGAACACAGCCAAGACATTGGCGTACAAACGATTTTTCACGGAAGAACTTCGATGACCGAGTCTTTTGAAACTGCAGCTGAAAATCTGGAACATACTTTGCCTGCGTCAACGGCGGACACGAACTTGACAGCAACCCCGGCCGGAGGAGCCGTGCAAGATCAACTGCCCTGGCCAGCCGGCCAGCGCCTGCTCATGTGCGCCCCCGAGTATTTTGGTGTCGATTACGTCATCAATCCGTGGATGGAAAATCAGATCGGGAAAGCCGTCCATGCGCTGGCTTTGGAGCAATGGGCGAATTTGCGGCGGCAGTTGGCAAGGGAGGCGGAGATCACGCTTGTTGGCCCGCGGGCGGGTTTGCCGGACATGGTCTTTACCGCCAATGCTGGCTTTGTGATGGGCAAGAGGGCGGTCATCAGCCGTTTCTCCACCATAGAGAGGCAGCCCGAAGAAAAGCTCTTCCGCGCCTGGTTCGAGCGCCATGGCTTTGCCATCGCCCCTTGGCCTGAGGATGTGCCCTTTGAAGGCGCGGGCGATGCCTTGCTCAACCGGGGGCAGAAGCTGATATGGTGCGGCCATGGTTTTCGCTCTGGGGCCCTAGCGCCGCGCGTCCTCGAAGATATTTTTGCCGTGCGAACCGTGGGGCTGCGGCTTGCCGACCCGCGTTTCTACCATCTCGATACTTGTTTTTGCCCCCTCCCGGAAGGCTGGCTGATGTATTATCCGCCTGCCTTCGACACGCGATCGCAAGAAACGATCGCCGGGCTTGTGCCCGAGGAAAAGCGCATCGAGGTCGGCGAAAGGGATGCTTTGCTGTTTGCTTGCAACGCCGTCGACCTCAACGGGCGCGTTTTCATGAGCGGCGCGTCTGAACAATGCCTGAGCCGGTTGCGCGTTGCTGGCTTTGAGCCGGTCCTCGCGCCGCTCTCCGAGTTCATTAAGGCGGGCGGTGCCGCCAAATGCCTGACGCTGAAGCTCAATGAGATTTAGTTACGCGCCTACGCTTCCCTCAATTCAAGCCTGCGCTCGATTCGGTCGAGGCGCTTGTCCGTTCTGTCCGCGCGGACGGCGCTATTCGCATAATGGCTCATTTCGGTGGCCGCGAGATTTCCCACGGCCAGTTTCCAGCGCCATCGAGCGGCGCCCATGATCGCTCAATATTCTGCCGCACATCCACTAAGCCGGCTCGGTTCACGCGGAGGTGCTCCAGGATGCGATTTTCGACATTATCGGCCGTTAGTGCGGTATTCTTTCTTGGCCCCAGAAAATCAAAATTGCATTTTAGGCGCGGCCCGCTTGCCGAGAAAAGCATCGATGCCAGCCGCCGCATCCTCGTAGCCCATGTTCGAGGCCATTGCCTCGCTCGCAACCTCGTAGGCGGCATCGAGAGACTGACAAATCTGGCGGTAAAAAGTCTTTTTGCCGAGGGCGATGACCGGCGCGCTGCGGGCCAAGATCAGGTCCATGAGCCGGCGAATCTCGGCATCGAGCTGGCCTTCGGGCACTGCCCGGTTGACGAGACCCCACGCTTGCGCAGTCCCGGCGTCAATCGACTCGCCCGTGAGAAGCAGCTCCATCGCCTTTTTCCAGCCGATGTTGCGCGCCACGGCGACTGCCGGCGTCGAGCAAAAGAGACCGATCTTGAGGCCGGGAACCGCGAAGCGCGCAGCTTCCGAGGCAATGGCGAGATCGCACATTGCTACAAGTTGGCAGCCCGCGGCAGTGGCGACGCCATGCACCCGGGCGATGACGGGCTGCGGAATCTGGGTGAGCGTCAGCATCAATCGGCTGCAGCCGTCGAAAAGCTGGCGCTGCCAGGAATCGTCGCCGGTATGGGCGCGCAACTCGGTGAGATCGTGCCCCGCGCAGAAACCCCGCCCGCGCCCCGCAATGACAATTGCCCGGACGGACTCATCGGCGGCCGCGGTGTCGAGCTCCGCCTGGAGCGCCGCGATCATTGCGGACGACAAAAGGTTGAACTTCTCGCCGCGGTTCAGCGTGAGCGTGCGGACTGGGCCCTCATCGGCCCTCAAAACAAGCGGCGCATCCATTTTCGTCATTCGATTGCCTCCGCCGAGCGGGCGCGTTGCCGCAGCAAATATTTTTGAATCTTGCCGGTCGCGGTCTTGGGCAGAGGGCCAAAAAGGATGGTCTTCGGCACTTTGAAATGTGCAAGATTCGCGCGGCAATGGGCGATGAGCTCCTCCTCGTTTGCTTTCATATCGGCCCTGAGCTCAACGAAGGCGCAGGGCGACTCGCCCCAAAGCGGATCGGTCTGCGGCACGACCGCCGCCGCGAAGATCGCTGGGTGGCGGCAGAGCGCATCCTCGATTTCGAGCGAGGAGACGTTTTCGCCGCCGGAGATGATGATATCCTTCTTGCGGTCTTTCACTTTGATATAGCCATCCGGCTCGGCAACGGCGAGATCGCCCGAATGAAACCAGCCGCCCGCGAAAGCCTCGGCCGTCGCCTTGGGATTTTTGAGATAGCCCTTCATGACCATATTGCCGCGGAACATGACCTCGCCTAGCGTGATCCCGTCCTGTGGCACTGGCTCGAGCGTTTCGGGATCAAGGACCTGCGCGGCCTCTTGGGTGAGAAACCGGAGGCCCTGACGGCCAAGCTGTCTCGCAGTTTCGCGCGGCGCAAGCCTTTGCCATTCCTCCTGCCTCGGGCAAAGCGTGGCCGGGCCGTAGGTCTCGGTCAAACCATAGACGTGGGTGAGCACCACGCCATGCCGCTCCATCCCTTCGAGCGTTGAAAGCGGCGGTGCGGCACCGGCGATATAGGCCCTCACCTCATGATTTATCCCTTCCCAAAGTTCCGCCGGTGCGCCGAGCAAGAGGTTATGCACGATTGGCGCGCCGCCAAAATGAGTGACCTTGTGCTTGCGGATCAAGGCAAGGATCTCCGCCGCCTCGATCTTGCGCAGGCAGACGCTCGTGCCAGCGAGGGCCGCCAGCGCCCAGGGGAAGCACCAGCCGTTGCAATGAAACATCGGGATGGTCCAGAGAAAAACCGCATGGCGCGGTATCGAGCCGGCGAGAATGGTGCCGAGCGCAGCAAGATAGGCACCGCGGTGATGGTAGACCACGCCCTTCGGATTGCCCGTGGTGCCCGAGGTAAAATTGAGCGCGATCGCATCCCACTCATCTTGCGGAGCCGATGTGGCATAGGAGGGATCTCCCTCCAGCAGGAAGGCATCATAGTCAATCGCGTCAGGGCGTGCGCCCGGCCCGGCATAATCGGGATCATCGACGCCGATCAGTAGCGGGCGGACCGTGCATATCGACAGGGCCTCGGCGGCGATCTGTGAGAACTCGCGGCCTGCAATCAGAACCTTCGCTTCGCCGTGATCAAGCATGAAAGCGAGGCTTTTCGGATCGAGACGCACATTAAGGGTGTTGAGCACGGCGCCGCTCATGGGCACGCCGAAGTGGCATTCGAACATTTCTGGCGTATTCCGCAGCATCACGGCCACGGTGTTGCCGTGGCCGGTGCCATGACGGGCGAGGGCCGAGGCAAGCCTGCGGCAACGGGCGTAAGTCTCGGCGAAGGTGAACTGGCGATCCTGACAGATCAGTGCTGTGCGCTGAGGATAGGCCGCCGCGCTCCACTCGAGGAATCGAAGCGGCGTTAAAGGGGCGAAATTTGCGCGGTTTTTACCGAGCCCGATGTCATAGGGAGTGGCCATAAGATCGCCTGCTGGAGGAAGGACCGGGGCCGCTTTGCGTTATAGCGCATATCTGAGCGGTTGGCCCAGTTCCGGCAAACGCAATCGCGCAAGCGCCCAGCGCTCCACACCGGCAGCCCGGTGCCTGCGCACGAGGACAGACGAGCATCGCGGAGGAAGTTTGCTGTGCGGCTTAACGCCGCTGGTTCATGGCGCGACTCTAACTCTCCATAGCGCCGGACATGATTGGCCGGTTTCCAGCTTGCCATCCTAAGGGAAACGGCTCTTTGGGGCCGCCGGTCAAGCCGTCGATGGCCGGTGCGGGCCGCGGGCGGCGCCGGTAGCGTTGGCCGCCGGGGGCGACCTCTCGTATTGCTCTGCTACAATCTCAATGGGACCTGCTTTGCACCACGCCGCGCTTAGCAGGCCAGCGGAAAGACGATCTCAGGCTGCCCCAATTCCGCGCACAACGATGGGAATGGTCCGCCCGATCAACTTCACATCCTCCCAAACGCTCCACGTCCTGACGTAATAGATGTCGAGCTCATACATCTGCTCAAAGTTGAGCCGGTTTCGCCCGCTCGTCTGCCATATCCCGGTGATGCCGGGCTTTACCTTGTGGCGTTCATGATGCCATTCTTTGAAATATTCAAGTTCATAAGGAATGGCCGGGCGCGGGCCGACGATGCTCATGTCCCCGCGCAGCACGTTCAAAAGCTGTGGCAGCTCATCGAGGCTTGTGCAGCGGAGCCAGCGCCCCACCCGAGTGATGCGCGCATCATTGGTCAATTTGTAGGGGACGTTGGGATCGTCAGAAAGGCGTTCTCCGGCCCAGAGCCGCTTAACGGCTTGGCGGTGCACCTCGTCGCTTGCGTTATAGTATAGCGTGCGGAACTTGAGGCAGGTGAACAGTTTCTCGCCCTTGCCCACTCTCTGTTGCCGGAAAATCGCGGGGCCGGGACTGTCGAGGCGAACCGCCAGCCATAGAACGAGAAGGACCGGCGAAAGCAGCACGATTCCCGCGGAGCTTACGGCGATGTCGAGGAGGCGCTTGGCGGATTGCTGGAACCGAACGGTCGTATCTCGCGCCGCGGATGCCGAACGCCTCCGCTTGACAAGGGCCAGCTCGCCGCCTGCATTGCTCTCCAAGAGTTGGGAGGTTCCGCAAAAGTCCGACTGCAAGGCATTTTGGGAGGACAACGCCGCGTCTCCTGTCTATAAATATTGGCAAATGCGATATAACAATACAATTTGATTGTCACTTATGACTTATTTTTAATAATGATTGTGACAAATTCCAAATTCTCAATTGTCATAGCATTCTAGAACAAATTGTTACCCGAAATTAAGCTCGTGCGCAATAGTTTTAAGAAAGAAAGCCGCTGGGATCTTCGTTTATCTTAAGCGTTAACTGTGGCAAAAAATCACAGCAACATTTCCTGCAGCTGACAAAAGACGACAACAGTTTTTTCAGCAGTATCTACTTAGGCGCGTCCGCAACAATCGGGCGCGAGCTTAAACGAATGAGCGCTAGCCCGGTTCGCACGAGGCATGGTGTCCGGGCTCAAAAAAGTTTCAGACGGGACCTTGGGTAAGCTGGCACCGGCCCCGGGGCCGCCGATAAGGGGCTGCCGTTTGGCGGACTGGCTAGATGGCGGCCGCTTCCTGCGACGCCTGCCAAAACCCCGGCCGGGCCTGCGCGAGTTTGCCGCCGATGCGCACCGGCGCGATCCTTGCGGCGAGTCCGCTTCCGTCGAGCTCGACCGCGACGCCACTAAGCGTCGCTTCACCGCACGCCGCCTCGAAGCGCGCAACCGGCAGCTTGGTCATGAAGCGCCGCACCGGCTCCTCCTTATCCATGCCGATCACGGAATCATAATCGCCGGTCATCCCAACGTCGGTGATATAGGCCGTGCCTTGCGGAAGGATCTGATGGTCGGCGGTTGGCACATGGGTATGCGTGCCAACAACGAGCGAGACCCGGCCATCGGCAAAATGCGCAAACGCCTGCTTTTCGCTCGATGCCTCGGCGTGGAAATCGATGACGAAGGCGTCGCAACCCAGCCCTAAAGGACAAGCCGCAATCTCGCGCGCGGCGACCGCAAAGGGATCGTCGAGCGCCTCCATGAAGACACGCCCCATGAGGTTGATGACAAGAACCCGCGCGCCGGAGGCCGTCTCAAACATATAGGCGCCATTGCCGGGCGCGCCGCTCGGGTAGTTGAGAGGCCTGATGAGGCGCAGCTCGCGGTTGATGAAGACCAGCGCCTCGCGCTGGTCGAAGGCATGATTGCCAAGCGTAATGCAGTCGGCCCCCGCACCGAGCAAATCCGCGCAGATGGCCTCGGTGATGCCAAAGCCTCCGGCCGCATTCTCCCCATTGACAATAACGCCGTCGAGCCGCCACTGGGCGCGCAGTCTTGGCACCTGATCGAGGAAGATGGCGCGGCCGGCGCGGCCCACGATATCGCCCACAAATAAAAGACGCATGCTTCACAAGCTTCTTTGGGCCCGGCAGTCGATCACGCCATGCTCCGTTAGGATGTAATCAAGGCTTTCGTCGTGCAGCTCGTGGGGCAGGGAAGGAAATTCTTGCGCGGCATAGGCAACGCCCACGGCAGTGATTTCCCTGGCCGTGCGCAAATGCGAAAGTGTAAGGTCATAAAAGCCAGCGCCAAAGCCGATTCTATGGCCCTGCCGATCGAAAGCAGCCAGGGGCACGAACAGGAGATCGGGTATAGCCTCGGGCGCTTCGGGGAGAGGCTCTTCGATCGCCATTTTACCCGTGAGCGTCGGATCACCCGGGCACCAGAGACGGAACACCAAGGGCGTGCCGCGCCTGCCCGTCACGGGAAGCGCCGTTGCAAAACCGGCCTCGGCGAGGCTTGCAAGCAGCTCGATCGTTGGAGGCTCATTTGGCAAAGGAAAATAGGCGGAGACGGCCCGGGGGCGCAATTGCCGCGCGAGGGCAAGGCCTTTGGCCGCGAGATGCCGCGCAAAGAGCGCGGCAAGGCTCGCCGGAACTTCCATGCGCCGCGCTAATGCTTCTGCGCGCAAGGCCGCTTTCTCGATGGGTATGGAGAGCCGGTCCGGAACCAAACAAGCCAACTCGTGATCAAAAGAAAAAGTCAAACCGGGGCGGGGCCGCGATGGCCGTGGGACTTCCGGTCCCGGGCACCTACAAAGTAGGTGGGCGCCATATGGCCAAGCCCACGGGCAAGGCCAGGGACAGCTCCCTTCAAGACCGATAAGGCCCCGGGGATCTTATCCTGCACGCACCCCGCAGCTCCGCCGCTCAAATCTAACGGAAATCTCGCGCGAATGCCAGCGCGGGCAGGTGCGGCCGACGGGTTGCGATTTGGGCTGGACGCCGAAGCCGCATTTTGGCTTTAGATTCTCTTGGCATCGCGCGAATGGAGCGGATGGCGCAATCTAAGGGAGGGCAGGATGAAAGGCTTTTTTGGCCGCGGCCGGGAGCAGGAAAAAATTCAGGCCGGCGGCTCGGGCGCTCCCAAAGAAAAGGACTCGGGCCTCATCAAGGACGCGACCACGGCAAGCTTCAGCGCCGATGTGATCGCCGAATCCGCCCGCCAGCCTGTGCTCGTCGATTTCTGGGCGCCCTGGTGCGAGCCATGCAAGAGGCTTGCACCCATACTCGAAAAAATCGTCCGCTCCGCGGGCGGCAAGGTCAAGCTCGTGCGGCTGAATATCGATGAACACCCGGAAATTCCCGGCCGGCTAGGAGTGCGCTCCATACCGGCGGTGATCGCCTTTCAGCGCGGTCAGCCGGCCGATGGCTTTGTCGGCGCGCTTCCCGAAAGGGAAATAAAAGGGCTCATTGAACGGCTCGTTGGGCCGTTGGACGACATTGCTGACCGCCTTGCTGAGGCCGAAGCCTTGGCCGCAAGCGGCGAAAGCAGGCGGGCAGCCGAGCTTTACCGGGCTATCATTGTTTCGAGCCCAGGCGAGCCGGCAGCCGTAGCCGGATTGGCAAAACTTTTGATCGCGGCGGGCGAAATCGACAGCGCGAAGCGTGTCCTCGCC
>JAFMSB010000320.1 GCA_017353815.1 Methylocapsa sp.
GCGAAGCGGGAGGTCAGGCGCCGTTGTTCTGGTTCAAGCGCTCGCGCATCTCTTTCCCGGTCTTAAAAAAGGGCACGGATTTTTCCGCCACCGGGACTTGCGCGCCGGTGCGCGGATTGCGGGCAATCCGGGCATCGCGGTGTTTGACAGAAAAGGCCCCAAACCCGCGCAGCTCGACCCGGTCCCCGCGCGCTAAAGCGGCGGTAATCTCATCGAAGATTGCATTTATGATCTTTTCGACGTCGCGAAGATAGAGATGCGGATTTCGGCTGGCAATCCGCTGCACCAGCTCGGATTTGATCATTTTCCCCGCCCAACGAATTTTGGACCAAACCCTTTTGCGGCCCAGATTGGCTTTTCCGGCTTACTCAAACTTATCGTATGAGCTTACCTTTCAAACTCAGTCGATGCCGCCTGCTTGCCAAACCGACACAAGGCCGCCAAGCATGCGAAGCTGCGCTCCATTTGCGGCCTGCTCCAGCATGCGGCTAAGACCGGTCAGGCCGAGCATTCCGGCCGCCTTCGCGGACCAGCTCAAGATGCCAAGCTGCTCAAGCGTGCGGTCCGATTTCCAATCTCGCACCGCGAGGCCTTTCGGGATGTTCCTCTCTTGCTCCAGCCAGTCGATGGCCTCGCGCTCACCCCCAAGGCGATCGATGAGATGGAGATCGATCCCCTGGCGGCCCGTAAAGACACGCCCATCGGCCACCTTCTCCAACTGCTCGGCGCTCATATTCCGGCGCTCCTTTACGAGCGATTTGAACCAGGCAAAACTGTCGCCGACGAGGGCGGCAAGCGCCGCCTGCGCTTCGGGAGTTGGCGGCTCGAAGGGGTTGGGCGCGGCCTTAAGGGGAGAGGATTTCACGTCCTCCACTTTCACCCCGATGGTGTCGAGCATTTTGGCAACATTTGGATATTGGATCAAAACGCCGATCGAGCCGACGAGCGAATTGCCAAGGGCGACGATCTGATCGGCGCTAAGGGCCGCAATATAAGCGCCGGACGCCCCGATGCTGCGCACCACGGCCACGGTGGGTTTCTTGGCGGAGAGGCGGCGAATGGCTTCATAAACTTGCTCTGCCCCCGTCGTCGTGCCGCCCGGGCTGTCGATCGAAATCAGGGCCGCCTTAACCGTCTGCGCCTTTCCCACTTTTTCGATGAGCTTGAGGGTTTCGCGATCGCCCGTGATGAGGCCCTCTATCGAGAGCCGCGCGATATTCGGCGTAAACTCCAAGGCCGCATCAGGGCCGTAGAGGCGAAGGCCGATGGCGGCGAGCGCAACAATCAGCGCGGCGAAAGCGCCAAGGCGCCAAAACGAAACCCGGCGCCGCAACAGGCGCCGCTCCGCAAGATAATCGGCAAACGAAGGCAAGGGCATCGCGATCCCAAAGTTTTTTGGCGAGGCGGCTCCTTCGCCCGCGGCTCGCATGCAGATGCGGCCTTAAGGCCAATCCCGCTATCAAAACAGATTTCCGGCGCTTGGACAACATCCAATGGCAAAGGCAGGGAATCGTAATCGGGACAACCGCCAAGCGGCGCGAATTCTTCCCCCGCTTGAGGAATTTGTGCGGAATTTTCTCGGGCTGCTCGTCTAGCCGTGGCTGAGTCCGGTTCCGCTAAAAGTCTAATTAAGGACAGAACTGCTTTTAAAAGTACCGATCTTAATATGCCGCCATTCCGGTACCGGCAATGCCGCCGGATGAGCTGAAGTCCAATTGGTCTTACTTTACTCTAGGAGTTAAGCACATGCATTGTTTGATTCGCCGTTTCATCAACGACCAGGCCGGCGTCACGGCCATCGAATATGGCCTGATTGCCGCCGCGATCGCCGTCATCATTATCGGCTCCGTCCAAGCGCTCGGGACGAAAGTTCAGTCGACATTCAACACCGTCGCCAACGCTCTCTAATTGCCGCCAGAGGCACCCTCTCGGCTCAGACCGCGGGGGCGAAGGAGCAATTTATGCCATTCCTATATCGCCGCTTCGTCAGCGATCGGTCTGGCGTCACGGCCATCGAATATGGCCTGATTGCCGCCGCGATCGCCGTCATCATCATCGGCTCCGTCCAAGCGCTAGGGACGAGCGTCTCGGCTACGTTCAGCGCCGTCACCACCGCACTCTAATCCTCGCTTAGCCCGTGGATGCGGGCAGGATTGAGGTGGTCCTTGAGAAGGACACGCAGCTTCCCACGGGGGCCGCTGCGTGTCCCTGCGGGCCGGGTGGCCAAAGCGGGTGAAGTTATGGCAAATCAACGCGGGCCGATGTCCATGATCGCCTTGAAACAGTTCATAGCAACGCCCTGCTGCGGCGCCGGAGAGCCGCACACTGCTCCAACCAGCGCCACAATGTCTTGTCTGTTGCGGTTTGCCCGCGACGATGCTGCCATCTCGGCCATTGAATATGCGCTCATTGCTGGCCTGGTTACGCTTGGAATAGTCGTTTTCGTACGTCTCATCGGCACGACTCTTTCCAGCACTTATTACGGGCCGCTCCTTGCGGGTTTTTGAAGAGCAGGCTTCGCGAAAGCTTGCCCTCTTAACTTACCTCAGGATCCGCAAACGGGTGCAGGTAAAGACGAGCAGAAGATTGCAACATACGGCGTCAAGCCATTTTTGCCTGCCGCGCATTCAACTACGAGATTACGATGCTGCTTGATTTCGCGACCTTGCTTTTTTTCCCGGCGTTGATGCTTTATGCCGCTTTTTCCGATCTTTTGACGATGACGATACCGAATATTGTATCGATCGCCCTCGCGGGCCTTTTCCTTGCCCTGGCCGTGGCATCCGGCCTCCCTCTGGCGGAAATCTTTTGGCATTTTGTAGCCGGAATGGCGATGATTGGCGCCGGCTTTGCGCTTTTTGCGCTCGGCTGGATCGGCGGGGGCGACGCGAAGCTTGCGGCCGCGACTGCCATCTGGCTTGGTCCTGAGCGGTTCGGGGATTACGCGCTTGTAGCAAGTCTGTTTGGTGGCGGGCTCACCGTGATGTTGCTGGCATTCCGGCAATGGAACTTGCTCGGCGCGCTCGCAAGGCGGAGCTGGATCCGGCGCCTGCATGATTCTGGGACAGGCGTCCCTTATGGAATCGCTTTAGCGGGCACGGGCCTTCTTCTTTACCCTGGCAGCGCGGTTTGGCTTGCAGCCGCTGCTCACCCCTAGGCGAGGCATGGACCCGATTTTCTGCGAAT
>JAFMSB010000321.1 GCA_017353815.1 Methylocapsa sp.
ATAGTCGTAAACGACTTCGCCGAGACCAAGCGTCAGATCGGTCAAGAAATGGCTCGCGGAAACAACCTCGCGAACGGGCAAGCGGGCAACATCGCACATCGAATGCTCGAAAAGCTCGATTGCGGCGGGCCCCGACCACGCGCCCTTTAACGTGACGTCTTCGAGATAATAGCGCACGAGCTCGCAAATGCGCGGGCTGCAATCGACGTGGGGGATGATCTTGATCATGAAAGCGGGCTTGGCCAGGCTTTTGAGCAACGGCGCGTGGTCGACCTCGCGGTGCTTGTAGCCCATGGTGGCCGAGACGCAGAGAATGGAGCCATAGTGAAGCGTGCAAACAAGCGTTTCTTTTTCATGCGAGATTTTCGGCCGCGCGAGCTTTTTGGGAAATCCCCAAATCTCGCGCCCGCCGGCAATTGGTGCGTTATCGTCGAGATACATGGCATGGACATAGCCGCCCTCCTGCACCGTTCCGTCCTTGGCCTGGAAGCGCACGGGGATCACCTGGCCGGTTTCGGTGTAATCGCCAAAGCCGGTTGAATCGGGCATGCGGATGAACTCGTAATTGACGATATCGCCGATCACTTCGAGCGGCTCGGGCACAACGGCCCGCATAGCCTCGGGGTCCGAGCGGTAACTGATGATGACATACTGGCGGTTGTAGAATTTATAGGGCCCCGGGGGATAGGCAGGGTCGGTAAGGGGCATGGCGAAGGCTTTTGCGCGGACATCGGCGAGCTTCATGGGCAAAGGTCTCCGTTTATTCGGTTAAGGCGGTGCAGCCCGCCTGCATTTTTGCGGCAAACGCCGGCAAGTTCGCGGGCGTGGCTAATAGCGGCCATCCACGGCCAGATCGAAGGTGAAGACGCCATCCTCGTTTTCGGGCTGCTGCAGCACCTCCGGGTGGCGCAAGGTGCGGACGGTGTCATGATAACCGGCCTTCCAATGCTCCTCCATCGTCTCGCGGGAGAATTCAAAATCCTTGGATGCGCCCTCATATTTGCGCGAGCGATAGATGAGATGCACAATGTTGTAGACTTTATCGTCCGCAGTAGCGGCAAGCAGCTCGGCTTCGGGCGTCTGACGCAGGTCCTTCGGGATTTGCGCCAGCAATTTTGCCGCAACACGGCGCAGCCTTTGCCTTTTTTTGAATTGATCCGTGGCGGCCCTTGTCCGGCTCGAATAGCGGATCTCTTTTTGCCGTGTTTCCGATTCCAGGAGATTGCGCGGCAATTCACCTCGCGCGTTCCAAAGATCGATTTGAAAGGTCAGCGTGTCCTGCCGCGGCTCGCTGTCGAGCACCCATTCCAAAGGGGTGTTTGAGACGAGGCCGCCATCCCAATAATATTCGCCATCGATCTCGACTGCGGCAAAGCCTGGCGGCAAGGCGCCGCTCGCCATGACATGCTCCGGGCGGATAGCGCAATTCGTATTCTCGAAATAGACGAAATTGCCAGTCGCAACATTGACTGCGCCGAGACTGAGATGCGTTGATCCGTTGTTGATCAAATCGAAATCGATTAGTTGCTCGAGTGTCGCGCGCAAGGGGGAGACGTCATAGTAGCTCAGCGCCTCGATGTGGCCGGGCGGAAAGAAGAAAGGCGGCGGTATGCGCGGGATGAAAAACCCCGGTGCCCCGGCGAGCAGGGTCCAGACGGACTGGAGCTGGTTGATGAAGCGGTGGGTGTATTCGTTGCGGATATCGATCCCGTCAGCAACAGGCATGCACAAGGGGCGCCTGCTCACCGTTTCCCAAAACTCCCGCAATCTTTCGACGCGCTTTTCGGGCGGGTTGCCGGCAATGATCGCGGCGTTGATTGCGCCGATCGATATCCCAGCGATCCAGTCGGGATGAAGGTCTGCTTCCGCAAGAGCCTGGTAGGCGCCCGCCTGATAGGAGCCCAGGGCACCGCCCCCTTGCAATAGAAGCGCAATGCGCTCAAACGGGGGGTGCTCTTTCCCGCGATGGGATTTCTCGACTGGCTGCCGTTTGCCGTGCATTGGCTATCCTGCTGCGAAAAGCTCCTTACCATGCGAGAACCGGACGGGCCATTTTGGCGAAGCATTCGGCTAAGTCAAGCCGTGCGGATTTGCGCGCCGAAGCGGCGATGATACGGTCAGCACCGGTTTTTTGGCGGATTTTGATCGTGCTTTGCCGCTGCTTGAGCGTCTGGCCATCTTGATCGATGCCATGGCCGAGCGCATGAGGCCGTCATGGAAGGACCGGGACCTCGAACCCTTGGAAAGCGCGCGGCATGCAGCAAGCTATGCGATTTAACCCGTGGGCGCTTCTGCGCACCAAACCGGTCGAGGAATTGCAGCAGGAGAGCGCCGGGCACGGGCAGTTTCGCCGCGTACTCGGACTTTGGCAGCTGACCGCCATCGGGTTTGGCGGGATCATTGGCGCGGGCATTTTTGTGCTGACGGGCGTCGTCGCCGCGACCCAAGCAGGCCCAGCCGTGTCGCTTTCCTATGCGATTGCCGGCATGGCGAGCGCGGCGGCGGCGTTAAGTTATGCCGAATTTGCCGGCATGATTCCGGCCGCGGGCAGCGCCTATACCTATGGGTATGCCGCCCTTGGCGAGATTATCGCATGGGTCATCGGCTGGGATCTGCTTTTGGAATACGCGCTGGTCGTGGCCGTCGTATCGATCGGCTGGTCGGGCTATCTCCAGGCATTGCTTAGCCAGTTTGGCCTTGCGCTTCCCAATTGGGCGATGGGCGCTCCCGGGACAGGCGAAGGGCACGTCCTCGATATTGCGGCGATGGCCGGGAGCCTCGCGGTTGCCTTGCTCCTGATCCTGCGGGTCGAATGGGGCGCGCGATTCAACTCGGCCATGGTGGTCATGAAGATTGCCGCGGTGATCCTCGTGATCGCGGCCGGTGCACCCTATGTCCGCGTATCCAACTGGCACCCATTCATGCCTAATGGTTTTGGCGGGGTGGCGGATGGAGCGGCCGTCGTTTTCTTCGCGGTCTTTGGTTACGATACGCTCACCACCGCGGCCGAAGAAGCCAAAGATCCGCAGCGCCAGCTTCCGCGTGCCGTGCTTCTTTCGCTCAGCATCGCGCTCGTGCTCTACATCGGCATGTCCTTGGTGCTGACCGGCATCGTGCCTTTCGATACGCTTAATAATGCCGCGCCAGTTGCTTCTGCCTTCATGGCGATTGACCTGCCGTGGGTAT
>JAFMSB010000322.1 GCA_017353815.1 Methylocapsa sp.
CTTCCCAGGCCGGGTTCAAGCCGAGACCGGCAGGATCGAAAGCGTAAGAGAGGAAGCCAAGGCTTTCCAATCATCCGCCTGCTTGGTGAGAGGCGGGGCTCTCCCGCCGGTTGAAGGCTGAGGCAGCCTGCTCCGGGGCTAAGTTACGATGTTATTCTTTGGGGAGATTCGCACGCCGCGCAGCTTGCCCCCGCACTCCAAGTGCTCGGAACCCGGCTGGGGTTTGCGGCGAGACAGATCACCAAGTCCGGCTGCGGGCCGCTGCCCGGCATGCACTTTTTTCCGCAGAACGAGATCCGGGCGCAGTGCCCGGACTTCAACAAAATGGCCATGCAGGCAATTCTTTCGTACAGACCGGCGATTGTCATCCTGGCGGGCCGGTGGGACGCGTTCGCGGCGGGCGAACTGCTCATTGCAAAGCCCCAGGCTGCGCGGCCGACGCTTGCAGAATCGATAGATAATTTCGTCGCGTCGCTCCGAAGCACGGTTCGCGCGCTGGCCGATGCCGGCCACCATGTTATTGTCGTCGGCCAAGTGCCGCTGCCAAAAGGTAATTCGGTCGATTGTTTTGAGAGGATCTTAATGACGCGTCGGGATCCCTCCGAATGCGCCGCGGCAAGCGCCTCCCGTGCCGGGATGGAATTGAGGGTCGGTGAATTGCTGCGATCGGCCGTTGCGGGCAAAACCGGTGTGCGGATGGTCTATCCATTCGACAGGCTTTGCGGTGATAGGGTTTGCCCCATTCTCACCGGCCAGAGCGAGTTCGCCTATATGGATGACTCTCATTTATCGGCATCCGGAGCAAAACTATTGAGCGCCGGTATCGGGGCGGCAATCGTAAGCTTGAGCCGTCAGAGCGAAGCTGCCGCACGCTGACCCTCGCTTGGCGCTAGTTTCCCGGCCCTCCTGTGGTGTTGGGTGCGAGTCAATCACTCTGCCGGATGGCGCTTGCTTCAGGAAACTCATCTGGGAGGCCGGCAACAGTGACCCCCGCGGCCAGAGCGCGGCCGCACACGTTTACCGGCGGGCGCGGAAACCCTCTTGCGCCCGCAACCGGCCGCCGCAGCTTCAAATGGCCCCGGCGCCCCGGGCGGGCATCAAGGAGATTGCTCTTCGTCGGTGCAGGGTGGAAGTTTGCCTTGGGAGAAGATCGCGTCGAAATGGTTCTCGAATGCCCTCGCCGCTGCCTGACTGTCGAGAACAAGGAGGTCGTTATCCTGCCGCTTGAGGCCTGACGCCGAGAAATTTGCCGCGCCCGTGCGCAGCCAGCGGCCATCGATCTGGTAGCTCTTGAGGTGCATGAGGGGCGCACCAAGCCGCTTGCAGCGGATTTCAACACCTTCGCTGTGAAAGAGCTCCTGCAAGAGCGGCGCGGCTCTTTCACCGCCATATTGCCTGGCGCCGGTGTAAATGCGAATCTTAACCCCGCGCCGCGCGGCGCGAATCAGTGCCGAAATGATCTGCCGGTCGGTCAGCACATAAGCGGCGAGGTCAATTCTGCGCTCTGCCCGGGCGAGCAACGCGACGTCGAGATTCTCCAAATTCTCCGCCGGGGCATAATGGACGATGGGAGGCGAATCGGCGCGGGTAAGCGAGAGGGTGACGAGGACGAGCGCAAGCGCGCTGCCGGCGCGAAAATCGGAAATGGCCATCGGCCCAAGACCCGTTGCCCCAGAGATCCACAGACAAGGTCTTTGCCAGAGCGGCCTTTCCCGGGGCTCGCGCCGCGATGTGCGCGCTTACGATGCGTCTCTCCCGGCAAGAGCGAATTCGTTCATGCGGGAGAATTCGAGCGCCGTGCAATTCTGCCCGCTTCCCCGAAACGTGCAATAGAAAGAGCTTGCCCAGAGGCGCTTTCAGCTAAGCGCCGCGCCATCGCCCGATGGAATAATGGCGCCCGCCTCATCGCGCCCCTCTCCTGCCTCCCAAAGCGCTTCGAGTCCCACGCGATAAGTTGGGTATGCGAGTCGCAGGCCAAACTCATCCTTGAGCTTGCGATTCGAGATCCGCCTGTTCTCGGCATAGAAACTGCGCGCCAGGGGCGTCAGATCGGCGCTCTCCAAGTCCTGTTCGGGGGGCGGTTCCAAGCCCATCAGCATTGCGGCATATTTGATGACATCCTGCGGCGGGGCAGGGGCATCGTCGCTCACATTGAAAATGCCGCCTTCGCCGCTGTGAGCAATCGCGGCGCCGATGGCGCGGCTTATGTCCTCGATATGAATGCGGTTGGAAACGTGGCCCCGTTTGACGATGCGCCGGGCGGTGCCAGCCTTAAGACTTACGAGCGCATTGCGGCCTGGCCCATATATCCCGGCAAGGCGCAGGATATAAACTTTCTTGCCCTTTTCTGAGCCGAGCGCCGCCCAGGATCTTTCGGCCTGGAGGCGCGCAAGCGCGCGTTCCGAGCCGGGCAAGGGTGCCACGCTCTCGTCGACCCAGTCCCCGCGCCGGTCGCCATAAACACCAACCGAAGAGAGATAAATGATTGTCTGCGCGCGCGGCAGCGTCGCGATACGATGGCCAAAGCGCGCGAGCACGGGATCTGCCGATATCCCGGGCGGCACGGAAACGAGGATGACATCGGAAGCTCCCACACGATCTGCTATCGCTGAGTCGTCCTTCTCCGTGCTAAACGAGAACGTTTCGATGCTGGCGCCCGGCAGCTCCCGGGCCTTGGCCTGCTCGCGCACGGTGCCCGCGGCCGCTTCGAAGCTATTCTTTGAATGGCAAACGAAGTGCCTCGCGCAATAGCCGAGGCCGAAGGCGAAGAATTTCATTGCGTCCAGCCTTCTTTCCGGCACGAGGCAACGGATGTTGCCTCTGCCCATTCGGCCTCGACCATCGCGTCCTTTTCGCAACAGCGCCAGCGCCGCTCGATTTCGGCGAATTGATCCTGCGGGGCAAGCTGGCCGAGCGCCCACACCGCCATCGCGCGCACGAGAGGCGAGCGGCTGCTCAGCTTCTCTTCGACAAGAGGCGCAAGCGAAGGATCTCCGCTGTTGCCCGCCGCAATCAGAACATTTTGCATGAAACGGTCAAAGCCAATCCGCCTCACAGGGCCGCGCGAAAAAAGGATCCGGAAAGCGGCATCGTCAAGGCGCAAGAGATCGCCAATTTGCGGCGCCAAAAGATCCTCGCGCGCCTTTAACTTGGCTTCCCGCGCCTCTTGCGCAAATTTGTTC
>JAFMSB010000323.1 GCA_017353815.1 Methylocapsa sp.
CGTAATCGAATATACATCCTCACGTCGCGCTACCTTCACTTACTAAGGATATTCTCCTGATGGCCCGGCGGGAAAGAAAACCCCACACTGGTGGCTTGCTATGCCGGGCGCAGTTGCTCATCGCGCAAGGGCCAGTTGGGGGAGTCTTAGTGAAATGTGAGGGAGATGGACAATGGCTGTAGTCGGACAAACGGGAAATACCGCGATACAGGTGACGGAAAGCGGAGGTGGTAGTCTTGTAGTATTGATCGCGCTGGTCGTTCTTTTCGGCGCCGCCGCGTATTTCACTGGCCGTTTATATGGCACGACGGGAATGGCCGTCTGTGCGGTGGGCTTTGTCGTGGCGGTCGGCGTCCTTTACATGCTCGGCGGGATAGGCTTCGGCTAATCGAAGCTGCAGGATTTCGTTCCCCCGGCTCGCAGCGCAGGCGGGGAGAAGATTGGGGAGTGGCCAGAGTCTGCCCGCCGGAGAGCGCGGCTCCGCATACTGTGAGCGGAAACCGCTTCCCGGAACAATTCTTAGATGCTACACTTAGCGTAGCCTTGTTGTTGACAGGGCGCGTGGCGGGCTTTACGCCCGTGAGGCTGGCCTCATTGATGCGCGGGGAAAAATTGCGTCGGGCGGGCCGGCTAGACAGTCAACCGGAATGGCACAGGGAGGTAGACAATGGCCATCGCTGAAGCTGCTGAAATCGTAAAGTCAATCGGAACGGGTCAGATTGATCGCGTTGAGGGATCCGGCGGGAGCATGGTGGTTCTCGTTGCGATGATCATTCTTTTTGGCGCCGCCGCCTATTTCACCGGTCGCCTCTACGGAAAAGTAGGGATGTATACGGTCATCGCTGGATTCTGCGTCGTCGTGTTCGGCCTATACTCTCTCGGCGGCATCAAATTCTAGTCAGCGCAAGAATAAAGAATAATGCGTGGTACGCCGTGCGCGTGCCACGCAGTTTCGAGCCGGCGGCAGCAAAAGCGCGCGCCTCTCTGGCTCTCTCTGGCTGCCCTTGGTTTTGCGCGAAAAGAAACGGCTTGGCCCGGACTTTTCTGATTTGATATCTGAAAGCGCTTAAGCGCCGCCCCTTATTCCGCGGCCGCGGCGCGTCCGGTTTTTTGAATTTCTGCGCCCTTCTCGAACTGAAGCTTTGCCAGCCGCGCGTAAAGCCCACCCTTTGCAAGGAGGCTTTGATGCGTGCCTTCCTCGACCAGCCGGCCATTGTCGAGCACAAGAATCCGTTTGGCTCCGATAACGGTCGCAAGCCTGTGGGCGATAACAATCGTCGTCCGCTCGGCCATCACCTTTTCGAGCGCGGCCTGGACAAGCAATTCGTTTTCGGAGTCGAGCGCCGATGTCGCTTCGTCGAGCAGCAGCACCGGAGCGTTTTCGAGAATCGCACGGGCGATGGCAATGCGCTGGCGCTGGCCCCCTGAAAGGGTCACGCCTCGCTCGCCTGCAAGAGTCGCATAGCCATCCGGCAATGCGCGGATAAATTCATCGGCCGCCGCGCGCTGCGCCGCTTGCCTGACCGCCTCTTCGCTTGCTTGCCAATCTCCATAGCGAATATTGTCGGCAACAGAACAGGAAAAGATTACCGGATCTTGGGGCACGATCTTTATCCGGCGCCGCAGGTCCGCCGGGTCGGCGGTTTTTACATCGACGCCGTCGAGCAGGATGCGGCCTGAAACCGGATCGTAAAACCGCGCGAGAAGCTGGAAGATCGTGCTTTTGCCGGCTCCGGAGGGCCCGACAACGGCAACGGTTTCCCCGGCCCCGATGGCGAACGAAAGCCCATGCAGGGCCGACTGATCCGGCCGTGCCGGATAGGCAAAATTGACCTCTTCGAACCCAATCTCGCCGCGCGGCGGCTCAGGGAGCGGCACAGGCCGCGCGGGGGCGAGAATCGCGGGCTTGATATCGAGCAGCTCGGAAATCCGGCCAGCTGCGCCGCCCGCGGCGGTCACTTCGCCCCAGACATTGCTAAGCTCCCCGAGCGCTCCGGCCGCCAAAATGGCGTAGAGCACAAACTGGGACAGGAACCCGCCGCTCATGCGGCCGGAAAGCACCTCCTGCGCGCCAAACCAGAGCACGCCAACGATACTGGCAAAGACAAGAAAAATGACGATGATTGTGAGCCTTGCGCGGGATGCGGCGGCCAGACGGGCCGCCTTATACGCATCCTCCACGGCGGCGGCAAATTTGGCGGCGGTAGCAGATTGTGCCCCGAAGGCCTGCATCACACGGACGGCCGAAATATTTTCGGCTGCATAGGAACTCGCCTCGGCAAGCGAGTCCTGCGCGGCGCGAGAGCGTTTGCGCACCATTCTCCCAAGCGCGACGAGCGGCAGGACGATGACCGGGATCGCGACAAGCACGGCCGCGGAAAGCTTCGGACTCGTGTAGACCATCATGCCGATTGCGCCGATAAAGAGAACGAAGTTGCGCAGGGCAAGCGCGGCGGTCGCACCGAAGGCGGCCTTGATCTGTGTCGTGTCGGCGGTTAGGCGGGAAAGAAGCTCTCCGGTGCGCGCGGTATCGAAAAAGCCGGCATCGAGCTGGCAAAGATGCCGGAATACCCCGTTGCGCAGATCGGCAACGATTCGCTCCCCGAGTATGGTCACGAAAAAGAACCGCGATCCGGAGGCAAGCGCCAACACCGCAGCCACACCGATGAGCCCCGCAAAATAAGTATGAACGAGCCCCGCACTGTCCGACGTAAATCCGAAGTCGATCATTCGCCGGATTGCAAGCGGAACGGCCAGGGTTGCCCCTGCCGCCATTGCAATTGCAACTAGCGCCGCAATAATAAGCGGCTTGTAACGGGCGAGATAGGGCAGAAGGCGGACGAGCGCGCGCGGGGCTGTTTTGGCGTCCTTATCATTGCTTGCGTCTTTCGCTGCTGAAGACAAAGATTTTTTCATTCGTCGTTTTGTCCCGGTCCTTTAGCTCTGCCATGATCCAGCATCGGCAAGGATCCCTACACCGGACCGCCGCGCAGGTCCAACCATGGACCGGGGGGAGCAATTGCAAGATTTATTATTGCTTCGATCTCGTTTCTTCCTGTATCCATTGGCGAAGGCTTACGACTCTTTCCATCGGCTTCGCGGCCTGCTGTTCGCCGGTGCTGTCCGGGCCCTCTGGGCAAGACCCGGCGATTACAACGTTCTGACCATGCAA
>JAFMSB010000324.1 GCA_017353815.1 Methylocapsa sp.
TGCCAGTTTCCCAATTGAATTTTCCGCCTATTACGCCATTTTTTACTTGCCCGGCGGCAAAGCGGGCATTTGTTAGGAGCAATAAGCTCAACGGAGGAACAGTACTGTCGTCTAAAACCTCAACCGCAACTCTTGCGGCAGCGGCGATTGCGCCGCTCAACCAGGCTTGGGGCGCAGAAAGCCCGCAAGCCGGACCACTCGTGCAGAAAGTCCTCTCCTGTCTCGATGATTCGAAAGCGGAGGATATCGTCGCGATCGATCTGCACGGCAAAACAATCCTCGCCGACACCATGATCGTTGCTTCCGGCCGTTCCAACATTCACGTCGGGGCAATCGCGGAGCGCGTGATTGCGGCGTTCAAGGGCCTTCGCCATGCGCCGCCGCGCGTCGAGGGCCTGCAAAATCGCGATTGGGTTTTGGTGGATGGGGCCGATGTCATCGTGCACATCTTCCGGCCCGAGGTGCGCAAGTTCTACAACCTCGAAAAAATGTGGAGCTTCGACCGGCCGGGCGGGCGCCGCGCGGGCTGAGGGGCGGCCGCGCGCCGATGCGCTTGTTGCTTTGCTGTGTTGGGCGGCTAAAGGCAGGGCCCGAGCGCGAGCTTGTTGCGCGCTACATCGAGCGGGCGGCCGCGGCGGGCCCGGCGCTGGGCTTTGCCAAGGTAGCGTTGCGCGAAGTTGCCGAGAGCCGCGCGGCGCGGGCAGCCGATCGCAAGAGGGAGGAGGCGCGCGCGCTATGCGGCCTATGGCCTCCGGACGCCGCCATCATTGCCTTCGACGAATCCGGCCGGCCGGTGACGAGCCGGGACTTTGCGGCAGTGCTTGCGCGGCTGCGCGACGAAGGCCGAGGCTGTGCCGCGCTGGCAATCGGAGGGCCCGACGGCCTGGACGAGAGCCTTGTTGCGGCGGTTCCGCTCGGGCTTTCCCTCGGCCCCATGACCTGGCCGCATCAATTGGCAAGGATCATGGCCGCCGAACAAATGTACCGGGCAATCACGATTCTCGCCAAGCACCCATACCACCGGGATTAGTTTTACGGTCTTGGCGCCGCTGCCGCGACGGCGCCATTTTCTTTTGCTGCAAAATAATCTTTGATGCAGGCTTCCGCCTGGAGATTTGATTTCATCCGCTCTTGGAAGGACCAGAGTGGCATTTTTTGCATGCCGCCGCGCAACCCGATCCGCCGCCGCGGCCATCGCCGCGCTCTCGTTGCTTTCTGCGCCGCTCGTGCCTCTTGGATTTGCTGCCCAAGCCACAAGGCTGCCGGGCCAAGACACGGAGCAAGACGGGAGCCTCGATAGCCGCAGGCTCGAGCTGCGGGGCATGGAAAGCTCGCTCGGGATTTCGCAAGAACAGCGCCGCAAGATTGAAGCCGAGATCGCATCGATTCGCGCCGATCGGGCAAAGCTGACGGCCGCTCTCCTTAGCGCCACGCAGGATGTAAGAGCGGCGGAGCAAAAAATCGGCGAGACGGAGGCGCGGCTCGACACCCTCACCGGCTCCGAAGACGCCATCAAACGTTCCCTTACGGCGAGGCGCGCGGTCATCGCCGAGGTGCTTGCGTCGTTGCAGCGCATGGGCCGCAAGCCGCCGCCGGCCCTTTTGGCCGCGCCCGAAGACATGCTCGCGATGATCCGGACCTCGATGCTGCTGAGCTCTGCTTTGCCGCAGATGCGCAGCGAGGCGGAGGCGCTTGCCTCGGATCTTTCCGATCTTGTGCAGCTGCGGCAGTCCATCACTTCCGAGAGGGAGGCCATTTCGCGCGAGGCGGCTGCGCTGCGCGCAGAGCGCGCGCGCTTGGCCGCGCTCGTCGACGCGCGTCAAACGGCGCTTGTTGCCGCTGAGAAAGCCCTCGATGCAGAGCGCCAGCGGGAAATCGATCTTGCAAAGCAGGCCGCAAGCCTCAAGGATCTCATCGCACGGATGGAAACCGAGTCGGCAGCCGCCGCGCGTGCGGCGGAGGCCGCGCGCAAGGCCGACGAAGCGCGGCAGCGGGCAGCAGGACTGAGCAAAGGGCCCGGCAGTAAACAGGCTCTCGCGCCCTTCAAAGACCCATCCAGGCTCGCTCCGGCGGCCGCCTTCGCGGATACGAAAGGCCTTCTGCCCCTGCCGGTCAACGGGGTTATTAAGCGCGGTTTTGGCAGCCGGGACGCATTTGGCGGCACCCAAAAGGGCGTCTTGATAGCCACCCGGACCGAAGCAATAGTGACGGCGCCTTGCGATGGGTGGATCTCCTTTGCGGGCCCCTACCGCAGTTATGGCCAACTTTTGATCGTGAATGCCGGCCAAGGCTACTATATTGTCCTTGCTGGAATGGATAAGATCAACGTAAATGCTGGACAATTCGTTCTTGCGGGCGAACCCGTCGCAGTGATGGGCGACGGAACCACGAAAACAGCTGCCGTGACCGCGATGGGAGCGGCCGAGCCGGTCCTTTATGTTGAATTTCGCAAGGACGGGGTCGCAATCGACCCAAGCCCATGGTGGGCAAATCTGGATTTGCAGAAGGTTCGCGGATGATGCGCAAGTTTGTTCCATTGATGCTCGGTACCGCCCTTGGCGCAGGGCTTGTTGCTTTCACTGAAAAGGCCCCCCAATTTTTGCAAGCGCCGGCGCGAGCGGCCGCATCGGACACCTATCGCAATCTCAATCTTTTCGGCGACGTGTTCGAGAAAATCCGCTCGGATTATGTCGAGAAGCCGGATGAGAAAAAGCTCATCGAATCGGCAATCAATGGCATGCTCACCTCGCTCGATCCCCATTCGAGCTACATGGATGCAAAGAGCTTCCGGGACATGCAGGTCCAGACGCGGGGCGAGTTCGGCGGCCTTGGGATCGAAGTTACCCAGGAGGATGGGCTCATCAAGGTCGTGACCCCAATCGACGACACGCCGGCCTCCCGTGCCGGAATTTTATCCGGAGACATCATCACGGGCATCGATGGCGAGAGCGTGCAGGGGATGACCCTCAACCAGGCGGTCGACAAGATGCGCGGCGCGCCCGACACCTCGGTCACCCTCAAGATTGTCCGGGGCGCAAACAAGGACCCGCAGGACGTCAAGCTCACCCGCGCGATCATCCAGATCAAATCGGTGAAATGGCATCAGGAGGGCGACGATATCGGCTATATCCGGGTGACCCAGTTCAATGAGCAGACGTTTGAGGGGGTGA
>JAFMSB010000325.1 GCA_017353815.1 Methylocapsa sp.
GGTCGGGCTAAGCAGACCAGCGCCGCCCAAATCGCCAATCAAGGTTACAGCTCCGTAAAGCACAAACCCGGCAGCCGTGCCCGCCAATACCATGCGTTCAATTCCACCAAAGCGGAAAAACCTTAACGAAAACGCCGCTGCGATTAATACCATGGCGACAAAAAGGAGCGGCCGTGCCAAAAGCGTGTGGTATTGCAGCCAATATTGCCTGCTGTCGAAGCCTGCCGCTTCAGCGGCCGCGGCCGCTTTTGGTAAATCCCAAACCGGCGTGGCAACGGGCCTGATCATTCCTTGAATCGCTTCTTGCGCCGACAGCCCTGTTGCAAGCAGATAGTTTACGGCTGTAAAGCTTTCATCGCCGGGCGCGGCGATCTGAGCCCGGTTAAATTGCCAGACGCCGGGCAGGAGTCGAGCGGATGCTGCTTTTATCCGGTGCTCGAATGTTCCGGAAGGGCTGAAGATATATGCGGTTGCCGCAGCGAATGCGGTGTCATTCCCGGGCACTTGCTCCGCCTTCAAAAATGCTTCCCCGTCGATGCTCCTCTGCCGGATCCATAGGCTGTGGTCCTGGCTCTTCATGCCATTGATGCCGCCGAAGATGCGCATCTCGATGAGACCGGCGCGCTGTTCCATAAGCACGCAGAGAGGGTTAAATACTGCCGCCGAGGCAATTCCGAGGACCGCCGCAATGGCGACCGGCGGAAGCAGGAATCCCCAGACCGAAACGCCAATTGCCCGGGCAACCAGAAGTTCGAGCTTCCGGCTCAGGATGAGAAACGCCGTCATAGTGCCGAACAAGACGCAAAACGGGACAATCTGTTCGGATAAGGAGGGGGCCCGCAAAAGGGCAAGATAGGCAATCGTTGCCGCGGGGACCGGCGGGATGATATTGCCCGAGCGCCGCAGAAGCTCGATAAGGTCGACAACGTAAATCATGGCGGCGTTCAAAAGAAAAACCGCCAAAATTGTCGTCAGAAAGCGCATGGACAAATAGCGGCCCAGCGTCCAGCCGATCATCTGTGGTCAGGTCCTGCTTGCCGCCGAGGCGATGGAGCCGCAGCCGGGAATGCCGCCGGCGCCGGAAGAGCGACCCAAGCAATAAGGCATGGCGGATTTTGGGCATCTGGCCGGGCGAGAAGCGCGGACAGGAATGCGGCGTTCCGCCTCACGCTGTGTTGATTAATAAGCGCTTTCTTGGTTGGCTGCCGCCGGCCGCTCGTCCCGCGGGAACGGGAACCGTTTGCCCCCGCCCGCAATCGGCGTAAGAGGGCCGGCTGCGGGAGGCGTGAGGCTGGGCTCCGCGCTGGCGCGGCGGCCCGGGCGGGAGTAAAGCCTCCAGCCGGCCCGGGCCGCTCACCGGCGAAGATTGGCCGCCGTTTGTGCCAAAGCCGAGGTCCTGATGAACGAGAAGTTAAAGATACATTTTGCCCCGCTGTCCTTGCTCCCTGCGCAAACGACGCCCGTGCCCGACGTGCCCGCTCCCGAGACCCTGGTCATCTTCGCCGGCAAGGATTTCGCCCTCGGCGCGGGCACGATGCGCATCATTGGCGAAGAGGGCGCGGCGCTCATCAAAAAGGCGGCGGCGGCCGTCAAGTTCAAGGGGAAGGCAAAATCCGCGCTCGATATTTTGGCCCCGGCGCGAATCCAGGCGGCCCGGCTTATTGCTATCGGCGTTGCGCGCGAGGCCAATGCGGCAGAAGGAAAGCAAAAGCCAAAGGCCTCGCCTGCAGTGAAACCGCAGGATTTTGCGGCTCTTGGCGGATATGTTCTGGGCAGGCTCGGAGAGGCCGGAAAGGCAACAATTTTGTTTGATTTTGCCGATCCGCCAGAAAATGAGTCACGCGCCGCGGCGGATTTTGTCCTCGGTATGCGGCTTCGCGATTATCGCTTCGACCAGTACAAGACCAAGAAGAAAGAGGACGAAGAGCCCAAGGGCCATCCCGATATTACTCTGGCGCTAGGCGACGCCCCGGCGGCGCGCCGGGAAGCGAAAAAGAGCGAAGCCGTGGCAGGCGGGGTGCTGACGGCGAGATCGCTCGTCAACGAACCGGCAAATGTGCTCTCTCCAGAGGAGTTTGCCCGGCGCGCAAAGGCGCTCGAATCGCTCGGAGTTGAAGTGACCGTTCTCGATCCGCCCGTTCTGCGCGAGCTTGCAATGGGAGCGCTTTTAGCGGTCGGGCAGGGATCGGCGCATGAAAGCCGGGTCGTTGTCATGCGCTGGGACGGCACGGGGGCGAAAGAGCGCGCCCGCCCAAAAGAATCTCCGGTCGCGTTCGTTGGCAAAGGCGTGTGCTTTGACAGCGGCGGCATCTCGATAAAGCCGGCCGCCGGCATGGAGGATATGAAAGGCGACATGGCCGGGGCCGCTTGTGTCATGGGCCTGATCGAGGCGCTGGCCTTGCGCAAGGCTAGCGTCGATGCGATCGGCATCATCGGGCTTGTCGAGAATATGCCAGGCCCTGAAGCGCAACGCCCTGGGGATGTCATAAGATCGATGTCGGGACAGACGATTGAAGTCATCAACACCGATGCCGAGGGCCGCCTCGTCCTTGCCGATCTCATCTGGTATGTTCAACACAAATTCAAGCCCAAGTTCATCGTCGATCTTGCGACCTTGACGGGGGCGATACTGGTTGCGCTCGGCCAGGAGCATGCGGGCCTTTTTTCCAATGATGACGAGCTTGCAGGGCGGCTCGTCGCGGCAGGGGAGGCGGCGGGCGAAAAGCTTTGGCGGCTGCCGCTTGGCCCGGCCTATGACAAAATGATCGACTCGAAAATCGCCGATATGAAAAACACCGGCGGGCGGCACGCGGGTTCGATCACGGCCGCGCAGTTCTTGCAGCGCTTCGTTAATGGCACGCCCTGGGCGCATATCGACATCGCGGGCACGGGCATGGGCTCGCCCGCGAGCGAAATCAATCAAAGCTGGGGTTCGGGCTTCGGCGTCCGGCTGCTTAACCGGCTCATTGCGGATTACTATGAGAAGTGATTTATGAGCCGGGTATGCGCAAGCGCCGGAATGAGACGGCTTCGGGCCTCGCCTCTGCCTTACCAACCGGCCGATTGATGGACTCGAACGAAAGGATTGCGGAGCCGGATCTTCCAACAAATGTTGTTTAGAATTATTCTAAAAATGTTTCACGTGAAACATTTTTGTCTGGTTGCGA
>JAFMSB010000040.1 GCA_017353815.1 Methylocapsa sp.
CCCGCGCGAAGCCCAGCAACGGGTCGCCCAATCCCTCCAAACGCTTCAAACGCTCGCCGATATCGAACTATCCCGGCTCGCCCCGCACCGGATCATCCCCCAATCCTATGCGGCCAGTGAATCACGTCCCGCGCAGCACGCGAGGTTTTTACAGGCGTCCAATTGGCGCGGCCGATGACTACCCATTTTTGCTGCCGCAAAGCCTCCGGCTCACTCCAATCCTTAAATCAGAAACCAGGCAATTCGGGAATCCCCCACGATTCAGCGAAATCTCAGCCCGCCCTAGCCGCCTTTTTTCGGGCGCAGCCGAACGACGATGTCAATTTTGGCGATCTCATAGCCTTGAGGCGCCATGATCTCATCGATAATTCCTGCTCGATCGAGGAAAATATCCTCTATATTACCTGTATCCTCAAAGTAAAAATGGCTGTGATCTTTGCTGTTAGTATCAAAGACCGTCTTGTTGCCCTCGATTGCGAGGGCGCGCACGATTCCAACCTCGGCAAATAGATTAAGCACATTGTAAATCGTTGCCAAAGAGGCCTGCGTCTTTAAGGCGCCCGCTTCAGCGGCCAAAGCATCAGCGGTCACGTGCCGGTTGCCCTTCGCGAAAAGTAGCCTTGCAAGTCCGAGCCGCTGGCGGGTTGCTCGCAGGCCATAACGCTCCAAAAGCGCCCTGTAGCTGTGCTTAGGAGCAAGGGCGGCAGCTGCAAAACTGCTCTCCACGTGATCATTCATGAAAGAGTTTGTCCTGCCTTCGCCTCGCACCCGTTTTGACATCGCATTCCATACCGCTGGCGTCGGAGTTCTGCAACGCGAGAATTATACGAACAGCTTCGATTTGCCTATCAAAGCAGTCCCGGTTCTTTCACTAGCCTCGTCACATGGCCCATTTTGCGGCCCGGGCGCGCCATCTCTTTGCCATAAAGATGCAGCTTGGCGCTTGGGTCGGCAAGGACCTTGCTCCAGCTGTTGACTTCTTCACCGATGAGGTTTTCCATTTCCACAAAAGAGGCTTTAGAAGCAACAAAGCGCTCAGTCGCTCCGAGCGGCCAACCCGCTACTGCCCGTATGTGCTGCTCGAACTGCGATGTTATCGCACCGTCAAGCGTCCAATGGCCAGAATTGTGGACGCGGGGGGCAATTTCGTTGACGCAAAGCGCAAAGGCCTGCCCGGCTCCACTCTTGGCATCAGTCACAAACATCTCGACGGCCAGCACGCCGCAATAATCAAGGGCATCGGCGATAATGTGTGTTTGCCGGACTGCCTCGACCGCTATGTCCATCGGCACGCCTGCAGGCACACGTGTGGATTTAAGTATGTGATTTTTATGGATATTTTCACAAATATCATAAGCTGCGAATGCGCCGTCACAGGCCCTTGCAGCAACGACCGATATCTCTTTTGAAAACGGGACTACCGCTTCCAAAATTGCAGGCACGCCCCCAAGCGAGCGGAAAGTCACAGCAAGATCTGCGCCTTCGCGGACGACAACTTGCCCCTTACCATCGTAGCCCAATCGGCGCGTCTTGAGGATCGCAGGACGGCCAATTTGGGCGATCGCGCGGGCAAGCGCGCCTGCGTCATCAACCCGCATATAAGGCGCGGCCGCCACGCCCGCCGCCGCCAAGAACTCCTTCTCGGCAAGGCGGTCCTGACATACGCCCAGCACGTTTGGCCCCGGCCGCACAAGGCAGCTTTCGGCGAGCTTCGTAGCGGTGGGGGCGGGGATATTTTCGAATTCGTAAGTAATAAGATCGACGGAGTTAACAAACTCCGCGAGCGCTCGTTCGTCATCGTAAGGTGCGATCGTATGCGCGGCTGCGACCTCGCATGCGGGACTGGCGGAATCTGTGTAAATATGGACCTTGATCCCAAGGCGGGCAGCCGCAAGCGCAAGCATCCTCCCCAGTTGGCCGCCGCCCAATATCCCTATGGTGCCGCCGGGGATAAGGTCCAAGGACACGGCTCAGGTCTCCTGCGGGGGCATCTCGGCCACTGCTTTGGTTTGCGCCACTCTCCAGGCGGAAAGACGGGCCGCGATCGCCGGATCAGCCAAACCGAGGATCGCTGCCGCAAAAAGCGCGGCATTGGCGGCACCCGCCTTGCCAATCGCCAATGTCCCAACCGGGATTCCGGCGGGCATCTGTACGATCGAGAGCAAAGAATCCTGCCCGCCGAGCGGCGTCTTCTCGATAGGCACTCCAAGCACAGGAAGAAGAGTCTGGGCAGCAGCCATGCCTGGCAAATGAGCGGCTCCGCCAGCACCGGCGATGATAACTTTGAACCCCGCAGCCTCAGCACCTTTAGCGAAGGCGGAAAGCCGGTCCGGCGTGCGGTGTGCCGAAACAATCCGTGCCTCGTAGCCGATCATAAGCTTATCGAGGAGAGCGGCCGCATGACGCATCGTCTCCCAGTCCGATTCACTACCCATGATAATGGCGATAGGCTTGTCAGCAAGAGACAACGGGCGGCTCGAAGCTATTGCAAGGCGAAGAAGCGGCATAAACGAAGGGGCTCCAAGGTGCAAGGCGCCATCAATCATGCCAATCAAAGGCTTCGGGCCGCAACTGCGCGAGGCAGCCGCCAAACCCTGCGCTTTAGGCATAACGGCAGTTGGCTGCGGGATCTGCAGAGGCCTGCGCCAGATCGGCACTGGGAGAACGCGCCATATTTTGCAAGAGCCTCCTTGACCGGCATTCCTCGCTCAGGTCCTGAATCTTGGCGTTGCAACGCAGTATTTTCCTTAGATTTGTTATGACGAGAATAAATATATCGGGTAATCTTTATATAGTCCCCATAGGAGATCTCCCACTGGTGTAAAGACCCCTCCGGTCCGAACAGGACGGATTCACCTTGACTGCAAAAGCTTTTATATTCACCAGACTGGTCAGCGAAGTCCGGCTGGAAAAAAGGCGAATGGCACATTCGGAAGCTTCCTTGCGGCAAGTACCCTCATGCTGCCCGCCTCTGGTGATTTAGAAATGGAACGTGTAGGCGATGATGGGCCGCTGCCGCGCCGGCAATCGGTTGCAGTGCGAGTCGGAGAAGGCGAGGCGGCAATCACTGTTGGTGGAGGCGCGCCAATCGTTGTTCAATCGATGACGAACACGGATACGGCGGATGTCGAGGCAACCGCCAGTCAAATTGCTGCTTTGGCGAAAGCTGGCTCGGAGATGGTGCGCATTACGGTCGATCGCGCGGATGCCGCCGCGGCCGTCCCTCACATCCACGACCGCCTCAGTAAAATTGGCTGTCGTGTGCCCCTTATTGGCGATTTCCATTACATCGGCCATAAACTGCTAGCCGATCATCCTTCCTGCGCCCAGGCACTCGATAAATATAGGATAAACCCAGGAAATGTTGGCTTTAAAGATAAAAAGGATAGGCAATTCGGTTTCATCATCGAAACTGCCCTAAGATTCGGCAAGGCAGTGCGAATCGGCGTCAATTGGGGCTCGCTCGATCAGGAACTTCTGACCGCGCTCATGGACCAAAACGCGCGGCAGGCATCGTCACAACCGGCGGGCGCGGTCATGCGTGAGGCAATGGTCCAATCGGCGTTGATTTCCGCCTCGCGTGCCGCAGACATCGGGTTGCCGAAGAACAGAATCATTCTCTCCGCAAAAGTCTCCGACGTGCAGCATCTCATTGCCGTCTACCGGAATCTCGCGCGCCGCACGGACTATGCGCTGCATCTTGGACTTACCGAAGCAGGCATGGGCTCCAAAGGCATCGTGGCCTCATCCGTTGCGATGGGCATTTTGCTGCAAGAGGGGATTGGCGATACGGTAAGGGTTTCGCTGACGCCAGAGCCCGGTGGCGATCGCACGCTCGAGGTGGCGGTGGCTCAGGAACTCTTGCAGACAATGGGGTTCCGCACGTTTGTGCCGCTGGTTGCCGCTTGCCCGGGCTGCGGGCGTACAACCTCGACCGTCTTCCAGGAGCTCGCTCGGGACATTCAGGCCCACATCCGCGATTCCATGCCGCTCTGGCGTGCACGATATCCTGGCATAGAGGCGCTCAATATTGCGGTGATGGGCTGCATCGTGAACGGGCCAGGCGAATCAAAACATGCGGATATCGGTATTTCGCTGCCCGGCACGGGCGAGACACCAGCTGCACCAGTTTTCATCAATGGCCAAAAAGTGACGACTCTTCGCGGCAATAAAATCGCGGCCGAGTTCAGGCAGATCGTTGAGGGCTACATTGATCGACGGTTTGGGGGAGATAAAGAGAGCCACGGTTGAGCTACGTATGTTTATACCTGGCTCGGACGAGCCCTTTCTACCCGGTTTATCCACCTACTTGCCCATTTCTTGTGCTGTCCGGCAAGGTCTGTTAAATCCAGGGAGCCATCGCGACGCCACTTTCGAGGAAAGCATAACCCTGCCGGGAGCCTTGCGGGCCAAATGGGCCTTGCCTGTTTTGCCGAGTAGTAATAAATAAACCACGCGAGAGGTTGGCGTGGTCAGCGCGCGCTGAGGCTTTTATAGCTGGTTCCCGCGGCGGCCAATTATTAATTAATTAGCGCGCCTGAAAGATCTTATGGGAGCGCCTAAAGATATCTAATGAAGAAGGTTATCAGAAATCAAGTGCAAGCCAACGAGAACTACGGGCCTGCCGAGGAGTCAGCTACTCTGTAAGTCGCCTTGCTCGAGGGCTACCATTTGCGGCAGACGGCGCGGCTCACGGCAGTATTTGAGTGAAAGCGGCTTTTTGCGATGCCAGCTGCCACTCAAGCCGTCTCGGCGGGCAGTCCGGCGGAGTCGGTGCCGTGCAAATTGCTATTAACCGGTCGCGTCCCTGCTACAGCCAAAATGCCTCACCGGGTCCGGATGCCGGTGGAAATTGCAGACTCTATTCCGGCAGATCTGATGCCTGCCAATCGAGGTTTCTCCTTGGCGGCTCGGTGTTTCCTTGCTGCTCGATCCGTAATATTTTCAATGGGTAAACCATCGCCATGCGCCCAAGCCAAAGTGAGTTCGATTTTCAGCCCGAGAACCAGGCGGGCCAAAGCCCAGCAGCCGGCATTGCGAATATCCTCGGAATCTTGCGCCGCGAGTGGCGGCTCCCTGTCTTCGGATCTCTGCTTGGACTCATTCTAGGCTTCGCCTACCTTGCCCTAGTGCCATCCCTTTATAAGAGCACCGCCTATATTCTGGTTGACCGGGGCACGGACCGGTATTTGCAGGCAAATAAGATCGGCGATAATTTGATGGCTGATGACGGTGAGCTAGCCACCCAGATAGCAGTCATTTCCTCCGAAAGTGTCATTATTCCCGTCATCCGCCAGCTCGATTTAGCCCATGACAAGGAATTTGCAGGAACCGTCGCTGGGCAAGGAGGGGCGTTGAGGTTTGTAAAAAATGCCATCAAGCGCCTTCTCGGATTGAAGGACCATATTCCAGCCAACCCAGATCTCTTTCTTGAGCGGTCAGCTGTCGAGAGTTTTCTGAAACATTTGACCGTCTCCCGGGATGCTTATGTCCTTGAGGTTACCTTCTCTTCGGAAGATCCTGATAAGGCTGCGCAGATCGCCAATGCTGTGGCCGATACCTATATAGCATCTTCGCTCGAGGCCAAGTCCCAATCGACGAAGATCACAAACCACTGGCTTCAAGACCGGTTAACAGAGCTCAAGGAAGAGTCCACACGTGCCGACCGGGAATTGCAAAAGTACAAGGCGGCGAACAATCTCGTCACCACATCCCATGGCTCGCTCAATGACGAGCAAATAGCGACTCTAAGTACGCAATTGGTCAACGCACGCGCGGCGACAGCCGAAGCGAAGGCGCGGCTCGACCGCATCCAGCAAATCGGCAATGGAGATATCCCGAGTGCAACGGTGACGGACGAGCTGAATAATGGCGTTATTACCAACATTCGTACGCACTATCTGGACTTAGCGGAAAGGGAAGCCGAGCTTTCCGCCCGCGTTGGGCCAGGGCATGCTGCCGTGGCCCACATTCACGAGAAAATGGAAGAGCTGCGCCGGTCAATCCGCAATGAGGAGCAGCGCATCGCACAAGCCTACGCGAGCGATTATCAAATCGCCAAGGCGCGGGAGAAGGACCTCACTGCGGCCATGGCCCAATTGGTCGGCAAGTCGCAAACTAACGATCAGGCGCAAGTGCCGATGCGGGAACTCGAAAGCTCGGCGGATACTTACCGCAATTTGTATAACAGCTTCCTGCAGAAGGCCCAGGAGACGGCAATCCAGACGCAGACCATTCCGGTTTACGATATCCGAATCATTTCGCGGGCCTTCCCACCTCTGCATAAGAATTTCAAGCCCGCTATAAAAGCCTTGGCCGGGGGCATTGCATTTGGCCTGTTTTTGGGCGCGGGAGCAGGCATAGGCAGAGAGTTGCTGGCTGATGTTTTCCGGACTCCAGCCGCAGTCGAGACCGCCACCGGCATCCAATGTCTGGGTACCTTGCCAGTCATCGGAGGGGACCGGCAGCAGAGAACGCGATTGCTGCTAAGCAGTGCGCAAAACGGCGTAAAGGCTTTGCCTGCCAGACCCGGTGTGCCCGGATGCGTCGAGGAATTCGTGCTGGATGCGCCATTTTCGCGTTTCACCGAGACGCTCCGGAGCGTTAAAGTGCTGCTTAACGCAGCCCAGACGGTCCATGGCATCAAAGTCGTCGGAATTGTATCGTCGGTGGCACAAGAGGGCAAAACGACGATTGCCGCCAATTTGGCAGCTCTGATGATCGCTTCGTCAGAGGCCCGCGCGCTCCTTATCGACGGCGATCTCCACCAAAGGTCTTTGACCGCGAGGCTTGCGCCCCGCGCCCGCGAGGGATTGATTGAGGCTCTCGCGGATCCAGCTCGCCTCGAAGCGTTCGTTTACAAAAGAGAGCGCTCGCGTCTCGATGTGCTGCCCTGCGTCCTCGAAGGCCGGGTCCCGAATGCGGCCGAACTCCTCGGATCTCCTCAAATGGAGAAGCTGCTGACTCACGCCCGCAGAACATATGACTACATTATGATTGAGCTTGCACCTGTCATCTCGGTCGTGGATGTCAAGGTAGCCGAGCGGTTCATCGACAGCTTCCTCTTCGTCGTCGAGTGGGGGCACAGCAAGAAAACTCTTGTCAAAGAGGCGCTGTCGGAAGTTGAGATTATCCGCGATCGTCTCGCAGGGATCATTCTCAATAAAGCCGACCCGGCCGCGTTGCGCAGCCTCGAAGCTTACAAAGGTAAAAGGTACCACGACTACTATATCGAGTCCGGCACCATTTAATTCGGGCTGCTAGGGTCAGGACCTATTAACTGAGTGATTCAAAGTCTCGGCTGAAGGAAGCTTTGGATGATCTGTTTTTGCTGAGCGAACGCCGGAGCCGGCGATGAGCCTATCTGCCTTCCAGGCCAATCGCTTTTCAATCGGCTCAAGGTCCCAAATCCCGTCCAAGATGAAATGATGCAGCCGGTCATAACGATTAGGCGCTATGCGTGCCGCCATCGGCTCGAAGCTTTTGCGTTCCCCGGGCCCGGGCTTGGCGAAGACGTGCTCGATCGGATTGAGATCGGGGATTATAGGGCGGCAGAAAGAAGAGCCTCGCTCCGGCTGCGCGGATCGCTGCTCGAACCGCCTGGCTCTTGCGGCTGCCAAGGTTGTCGAGGATCACGATATCGCCCGGCTGCAGCGTGGGGATGACGACCTTTTCCACATAGGCGGAACAGCTCGCCATTGATCGGGCCATCGATGACCCATGGCGCGCCGATCCGATCGTGGCGCAGAGCAGCAAGGAAGGTCATTGTCTTCCAGTGGCCGTAGGGCGCCTTGGCCTCCATCCTTTGACCCCGCATGCTCCATCCCGAAGGGGCGCAGCGCTTCCCGTCGCTTTGAAACACTGCGCCCATTTCACCCCGCTCGGCGGGCTGATGTTTAGCACCTTGGCCACAAAGCGCACGCTCTCGCCTGCTTGAACCCGCGCAACGGCAGGCTCGCGCAAATCTAACGAATAGGGTCTTGCCATTTACCCGAGGCCTCCGACTCAAATACCACCTTTGAATCAGAAGCCGGGCAGTTTGGGAATCCCTCACCGATTCAGACAAAATTCATCCTGCTCTAGCAGCGAGCCTTGCCCCATGCTGGCTTGCACCAGGCGAAAATGTGGAGCATTTATTCAGCGGCTCTGCGCAGCGTATGCGGCGCGGCCTGGCCGGTGAAAAGCAGCCCCGACGCCTGCGTGTCGAGCCGCACCCACAATTGGCGCTAGGGGCATCTCTTGGGTTTGGAGGCAAGCCGAGAGGAACGGTGCGAGTTATGACCAATCCGATGGTCCCGAGCCGGGAAAGCCTTCCGAAGAGCTTAAGCATGAAACCGATGCAAGTCTGACAAAATACAATATTTAACAATCCTGATAGAATAGCCGCCAAAGGCAAGTAAATTTGGTCTCCGATGGAGGCCACAACCAATGTGTTCCGCCTTCCGTTGGCCTCTGTTTGTCGCCAAAGGAGTACTAAAGAAGACGAAGTATTAGAAAATACGAAGCCCCAGCACATGTGCCGGGGCTATCGAAACCGTCCGCCTTACGTCAGGCTGCGCGCAGCTTCTCTGCCGCCGACTTGCCCGTGCGCCTATCGGGCACGATCTCGAACGCGATCTTTTGGCCTTCGCGCAAATTGCGCAGTCCGGATTGCTCGACGGCGCTGATGTGCACAAACACATCCTTGCCGCCATCATCCGGTTGAATGAAGCCATAACCTTTGTCTGGATTAAACCACTTTACAGTTCCCGTAGCCATATGGGGGTTCCTTAGAGTCGTGAACATCCAGGGCACCCGCCCTGCGGACGCCCAGAGTATCGATGTTTTGAGGAGTAGGTCGTCAGCCGACGCTAAAAGCGAGGCTAGGCCGTCGGCAAAAACTCGATACTGGAACATCTATTCGCGGCAAGCCCCCAAGGCAAGGGGGCAGCTTCGCATTTTCCTGCCGGGAGAAGCCAATTCCTTGCCCCGCCGCCAAAACTCGCGGGATGCTGAGTTCTGGTTTGCGAGCCGGGAGGGGTCTCTGGGGTAAAACCTCGCTCAAAGCTTCTTGATCCGGGCGAGGGTAAAAAGCCCCAGAGGCGGCAGCTTGCGCCGTTCCAAAAGCCGGACCGCGGAGTTTGCCGCAAGCCAGTCCGATAAGACGGACCATGGAAACTCGGGCCGCCAGCCAAGTTTGGCGCTGTGCCTGCCAAGAAACGATTCAACCCATCCAATCGGCCCTTTGCCCGCACCAAAATGATTGACAAGAATAATCTCGCCGCCGTTTCTCGTAACACGGACCATTTCGCCGAGGCTCGCCTGCGCATCGGGAACGACAGTTAGAACATAAGGGGCAACCACGGCGTCGAAACACCCGTCTGGGAAGGCGAGGCGCAAAGCATCCATGACCGCGAGT
>JAFMSB010000326.1 GCA_017353815.1 Methylocapsa sp.
CTCTGCAGGTGCCGCCCATCACCTGGGGCTGCGGCGGGCATGACAGCCCGTACCTAACTGTGTCTTTCTTCACAGCCCGTACCTAACTTTCTTTCTTCCGAGCGGCGTGCAAACGGCGAGCGCCCGCCAACCTCTCATTTGGGCTGGACAGATGGATTGCCGCCGGGGCTTCCGGGAGGCGGGATGACCGGCATGCGGCCGCCCGTCTCGGGCGGTTTTTCGGTCATGCCAGGATCGATATCGCCCGGCGGCTTTAGGACGCCATCCTCGCGCTGAAGTTTGTTTTGGTTGGCGCCATTTTTCTCGCCATTCTTCTCATTCTTGCCGTTCTGGAGCGGGGGCGCCACCTTCTCCGGGATTTGCGATTGCGGCTTATCCGGTGGCGGGGGAGTTTGCGCGAATGCCGCAGCTGCGTTCCCCGCGAGATTCACCGCGAGAATCGCCGCGAAAAAAGGCCCATATCCGTGCCCGGGCAAGAAAAGTCGCAACTCAGCCATGACCGGCTCCTCCAAATTACCTTGCCGCGGGTTTCAATCTTTAGAAAGCTTCGAGGTTCCCGCCTCCCGCAAATGCGCCGGCCGGGCCCCCCAATAAATCTCCCAAACACGCCCGCGAGCGGGAACGCAACGCAAGCCAAGCCCGTTCTTCAAAGGCTTGCTCTAAAAGTGCCGCGATACCGAAAGGGAGGCCGGGATTATGAGAGCTCAGCGGCGTGCCGCGCCCCAGCATCGTCCCTCAACTCATCATTCGCGCGGGGTTGATCCCGGGCGGGTTGTAAAGGTGCTTCTCAAGCGCTATGGCCGCAGCTACTGCGAGGAGCTTGGTATCGCGATCGAGCGCAATACGCCCTCAGTGCTGTTCCGCTGGCTTTGCGCGACCATCTTGTTCAGCATTAGGATTTCGGCCAATCTTGCGGTGCGCGGGGCAAAGGCGCTCTTTGACGAGGGCTGGACCACGCCGGAGAAGATGCTTGCGGCAAGCTGGGAAGAGCGCACGCGCGTTTTAAACCAAAGCGGATATGCCCGTTACGATGAAAGCACATCGACAAAGCTCGCCGCCGCATCCGAGCTCTTACTCAGGGAATTTGGCGGCGACCTGCGGCAGCTGCGCGAAAGGGCGCGCCGCGATCCCGCAAAGGAACATGAGCTTATTCAGATCTTTAAGGGCATAGGCCCGGCCGGGGCAGATATCTTTTGCCGCGAGGCGCAGGCCGCCTGGAGCGAACTTTATCCCTTTGTTGATAAATTGGCGCTTGAGGCTGCAAAGCGCCTTCGTATCGCCCGGGCGCCCGAGGAACTTGCAAAGCTCACTGGCAAGGAGCAATTTCCGCGCCTGCTCGCGGCATTGGTGAGGGTCCATTTGGCCGATGCTTACGCAAAGATACGGGAGCAGACGCCGCTCGGGGAGGGCTAGCCAAATGCGCACCGGTTTTACCGGATGGCTCGCGATCATTTTGAATGCGGTCGCGCTCGTGCCCGCAGGCGCTCATCTCTTTGCCCTTCCGAACAAAATGAGGCTATCGGAAAGCGACTATTTCGTTGTCCAAAGCGTGTATAGCGGCTGGCAATCGTTCAAATATGTTTTCATCGCTGCGCTCGTGATCAATATCATCCTTGCGATTCTCCTGCATCGGCAAAGGCTCCCCTTCGTCTTGAGCGTGATCGCTGTGCTTTGCACCGCCGCCTTTTTCGCCGTTTTCTTCATCTGGACCTATCCGGCAAACCAGCTGACCAGCAATTGGACGGTCATTCCCTCCGATTGGCAAGGGTTGCGGCAGCAATGGGAAATTTCCCATGCCGCGAATGCCCTAATAATATTCATCGGGTTGTGCTGCGTCTCATGGGCCGCGCTGCTGAGCCGGCCGCGCGGCTGAGGCTGTGGATTAGCTCCGGGCTGCAAGACGCTGCTTCGTTTTTGCGAAATTGCGCCAGGGATCGGCTTGGATATTCTGCAGCCGCCTGCCCGCGTTGCCCAAGGTAAAATAATCCGCCGCCGGAATCAGCTCGAGCTCTCCCCAATCGAGCGGCATGGAAATGCCAGCGCTTGGCCTCGCCCGCGGCGAATAAGGAGCTATTGCGGTCGATCCCCGCGCATTGCGCAGGTAATCGACATAAATGCGTCCCCCCCGCGCGCGCTTGGACATGGTTGCCGTGAATCCTTCCGGGTTATCCCTTGCCATGGCCTCGGCAACCTCGCGGCAATAGTCTTTCGCTTCCTCCCACCCGGCACGGGGGACGAGCGGCACCACGACATGCAGCCCCTTGCCGCCAGAAGTCTTGACGAAGCTATCGAGCTTGCCCTCACGCAGCCGCCCGCGCAGCTGCTTAGCGGCGGCAACGAGGTCGCTCCATCCAATCCCTTCCCCCGGATCGAGGTCAAAGACCAAACGGTCCGGCTTGTCCAAAGCCTTAGCTGCCGACCCCCATGGATGGATTTCGATCACGTCGGCCTGGACAAGCGAAATCAGCCCTTCGAGACCGGCGATGCTGACGAGCGGCTCGGGATCTTCCGGATCGTGGAGCGGCAAAATATGCTCGCCGCTGCCCTGCCAAAGATGTTTCTGAAAGAAACAGCCGTGATCCACGCCAAGCGGGCAGCGCAGGAGCGCGAGGGGCCGGCCCGTAATATGCGGGGCCACCAAAGGCCAGATCTGCGTGTAGTAATCGGCTAGCGCCTGTTTGGTAAAACCCGCCTCCGGCCACAAGAGGCGGTCCGGGTGCGTGAGTTTCACGCTCACGCGGTAGCCGGGATCATGAGCCCCGCTTGCTTCAGCGAGCGGCTCGCGGACAATTTCGCCTGGCACCTTGTCTTCGCGCAGCCCTTTGAATGCCGCCTGGCGAATCATATTGGCTGATGTCCAGCCGCGGAACTCGACTTCCGCGACGAGGCGCGGCTCAACCCAGCGGACGCCGCGCTTGGCTTGTGCTGGCAGCGGCCCTTCGACGGCGGGCGCATTGAATTCAAGCTTTTTAAGCGCGGCGAAGAGCTCGCGGGCCATTTGCAGATTATATCCCGTCCCCGCGCGGCCGGCATGCATGAGCTTCTTGTTGTCGTAGAATCCAAGCACGAGAGAGCCGATGGCTTTGGGCGCCGAGGTCGAAGGCACATAACCGATAATCACAAACTCTTGGCGGTTTGCGCATTTGGTCTTCA
>JAFMSB010000327.1 GCA_017353815.1 Methylocapsa sp.
TTGAGCAAGCACGAACAAAAGCCAAAAAACGAGCAGCCTCGATAGCGCCGGCGTAATTTTCAAGGCAGGATGTTGGCTTATTGCGCGCGCCAGCATCGCAATACACCAAATCAACAGACACAATTCCCCCGGTCCAAGAGGCACGATCGAAAGCCGCAGCTGGGCCAATTCCGAAAGGACGAGCCCGAAGGCGAGCACAGTATCTAAGATCAAGCAGGCACCTTGGGGCTGCAATCCTCCTGACTGGCGGCGAGTGTGTCTGGCCGGGAAGTAAGGCGCCCGCGCCGTGCCATTGCCGCGCAATCGATGAGTTCGCGGTAGGCCGCCGCATAGGAAGCCGCGACGGCATCCAGGCTAAATTCTCTTTTGACGAGATCGATGCTCCGGCGGCCCATCGAGGCCGCAGCGCGCTCATCGCTCAGCAGATCGAGAATCTTTGCGGCGAGCGCGTGCGGCGAGCGAGCGGGAACCACAAAACCATTCCAGCCATCGCGCACGACAGCGGTACAGCCGGGCATATTGGTTGTCACGATGGGCAGGCCGGCGAGTCCTGCCTCGAGCAGCGCGCGCGGCACGCCCTCGCGATATTCGGTCGGATACAAGAAGACGCCGGCCATCCGCAAGAGCGCCGGAACGTCTGACCGCGGTCCGATCGCCATTACATACGGGCTGTGCCGGTCGATTTCGGCCTGCGCGATGGCGAAAGGCCCTTCCGTGGCGCGTGATCCGGCAAGCAGAAAGCGTACATCGGGCCGCGCTTCGTGGACCAGCGCGGCCGCGGCGAGCAGACTGGCAATTCCTTTCTGCCGGGTTAGACGCGTCACGGTTATTACGACTTTCGAGGCGCCAAGGCCAAACACGCCGCGGAGCTCGCCGGGTGTTGCTCCCTCGGCCTGTGAGCGCTCGAAGGCGGCGCAGTCAATCCCGGAGCCAGGAATTAGCCGGGTGTTCTCTCCGGCGGAAATCCGGTGACGGCGGAAAAAAGATTGGTCTTCGCGATTTTGGAAGATTGTCAGCGAGGTCGCGCGGGCGGCCTTGTGCTGGAGAGTGCGGTAGATGGGACGCCCGGCCAGGGCCAGCGGCGACCGCGACGAATAGGTCCATCCCAATCCGTTGATGGTACGGACAATGATCGTTCCGGGAACTTGCCTCGAAGCCAGGGGAAGAAAGAGGTTCGGCTTTGTATCAAAGCTTTGCGCGAGGCCGGGCCGCACTGCCGCAAGAAGCTTGGCAATCGCCCTTATCGCGGAAAGATCGCCAATTGGGTTGATAAACCGGTCAAATTGATAGGGAAAATAATCAAGCCCGGCGGCGGCAAAGGGTGCCGGATCGCCGCTTCCCGCGGCGCTAATCCGGAATCCGCAGCCGAGCAAGCGCAACAGAAACGGGATGCGAAGATGATGGTCATCTCCTCCGAGAAAGAGCAAATGCGGATTCATGTGTGTGCCCTTTCAAGGCCCGCAGATTTGCGCCCTGCGCCCGGCCGGATGGAGTTGCTCGGCGCCGGGCTCGCTTGCAGCGATTCATTGAGGGCATCTTCTGCCATTCGCCTTAACCGCTCCGGCGGGAAGGAGGCAGTCGTTTGCCCGTCTCCCTTGCCAATTGGGTGTCGTGGCTGTTTGGATGCGGCCGGCCCGCGCGGCGGAAATCCGGCTTAGCCCGCATCCTTCAGGTTAGCTCCTCAACCTTCATCAGTTTTGCCTCCCAGCCGGTGATCATGAAGTTTGCGAAGTTCTCGGTGCCGTATTTCTTTAAGTACATGACGTTGCTATAGATCGAATCGGTGTAGTGACCCACATCGTTCGAGCGAACGAGCGCGGCGACCTGCGCTATTCCCCGCTCGAGCGTCCAAGCGGGCTCGAACCCCAGCCGCGTACGGATCTTTTCGAAAGAGACGCGATAGTTGCGTTTGTCCACAAAGGTATCGTCCGAGACGATCGTTGCCTTTGGGACCTGTCTTTTGATCATGCTCGCGACGTCGCCTAGGGTGTAGTTTTGGGCATCGCTGCCGACGTTGAAAATTTCTCCGGCAATCTGGGGGGCCGGCGCCTGCAAGGTCAACAATATGGCTGCGGCGACATCCTCGACATGGACGAAGGGGCGCACTTGATCGGCGCCGTAGAGGGTTATCACGCCATCACGGACCGCTTTTGCACAGAGCAGATTGACAACCAGATCGAAACGAGTCCGTCCGGAAACTCCGTATATGGTGCCGAAGCGCAGGCGCGTTACTGCAAACTCGGGGCTATTGAGGCCATCGAGCACGACTTCGGAAGCAACCTTGGTCCGTGCATAGAGCGACTGCGGGTTAAAACGGGCTGCTTCTGTCGCCGTTTCATCGCAGATGCCATAGACGGAACAAGAACTTGCGAAAACGAACCGGCGCACGCCCGCCGCTTTGGCGATGTCGGCTATGATCTTTGTCGCGGTGACATTGACGTCAATCGTGACGCTTTCGTTGATAGAGCAAGCCGGATCGCCCACAAGGCCCCCGAGGTGTACGACCGAACCGGCGCCGCTCATGATGCGGATGAGAGCTTCGACGTGGCGGAAATCGTCGCGGACAAGGGTAAGGTTCGGGTGCGCGGCGATCCGGCGGATACTTTCGCCGCCAAAATGCATGGCGTCGAGAATCGTAACCCGCATGCCTTTCTCAAGGAGGTTCCCCACCAGGACAGAGCCAATGTAACCTGCCCCGCCGATCACAAGGATGTTGGTCTCCCTCTCATCAGGGGCGACGTTTACGTTCGCCGGTTGGCTGTTACGGACCTCGCGGCGCACAACGTCCGCGCCAGCGCGGGCGGCGCAAAGGACCGCAGTTGCGCCTGCAAAGGACATCAGCAAATTGTGGACTTTTGATACCGATAGCTCTTCGAGGGAAGCAGCCAGGGTGCAGGCAGCCAGGAAGAAACCAAGGTTTATGAGGGCCGTGCGCTGAACCTTGTCCGTCAAAGTAGAGCCTTGGCTGTCATAAAGCCCGCCGGCGGCGTAGGCAGCGCAGGCACAGGCGGCGAAAAGAGCACCAAATGCGATTGTCTGCGCGGGTGTCCGGATCGCAATGTCCGAAAAACGATAGCCCTCGCCGGCGAGCTGCCCCAGAACGAACGCGGCCCAGATACAACCGCCGTCGACGACG
>JAFMSB010000041.1 GCA_017353815.1 Methylocapsa sp.
TCATGCGAATGCGACCTGCGTCATGAATTATGAGGGCGCCAGGGGCTCGCTCATCGGCGAACCGAACAAGGGTCTCAGCGCCATGTTCGTGATGATGAACGAGGCGCGGCTCGGAGTCGCAATCCAAGGTTTGGCGCTCTCTGAAGCCGCCTATCAAAATGCCGCCGCCTATGCCAAGGAGCGGCTCCAGGGCCGCGCTCTCTCCGGGCCAAAATATCCCGAAAAGCCTGCCGATCCGATTATCGTGCATCCCGACGTGCGCCGCAATCTCCTGGAGATTCGCGCCTTCAACGAGGCGGCGCGGGCGCTTGTGCTTTGGACCGCGCTCAAGAGCGACATTGCGCACCGCTCGCAGGATAAGGCCGAAGCTCAGGCCGCGTCCGACAGTCTGGGGCTCGTCACGCCTGTGCTCAAAGGCGTTCTGACCGACAGAGGCTTTGATAACACGGTCAAAGCTCAGCAGGTCCTCGGCGGTCATGGCTACATCGAGGAGTGGGGTGTGGAGCAGTTCGTCCGCGATGCGCGCATCGCCATGATCTATGAAGGGGCGAACGGAATTCAGGCGCTTGACCTCGTCGGCCGCAAACTTCCCAAAGATGGCGGCCGCGCGCTCACCGCCTTCCTTTCAGAAGCCAAATCCGTCCTCAAAGACAACGAATCCAACGAGAAACTTGCGCCTTATCTCAAAGGCCTTGCGCAAGCACTCTCGCATCTCGAGCAGGCAACCTTATGGTTCATGCAGAACGCAATGGCCAAGCCCGATAATGCGGGCGCGGGATCTTATGATTATATGCATCTTTTCGGGCTCGTCGCGCTCGGCCTCATGTGGGCTCAGATCGCCAAAGCCGCGATTGCCAAAAAAGCTGCCGGCGATGGCGATGCGCAGGCGATGGAGGCGAAGCTGCTGAGAGGAAAATATTTCATGGAGCATGTGATGCCCGAGACAGGCCTGCGCCTTGCCCGCATCACCGCGGGCGCTTCGACCATGATGGCAATCGACGCCGGGCAGTTCTGAATTTGTTCGCCTGCGCCGCAGCCGCTCGAACCAGACCGGAGGATCCTTTGGCGGAAGCTTTCATTTACGATGCCGTCCGAACCCCGCGCGGGCGCGGCAAGCCCGACGGGTCGCTGCACGAAGTATCGACCCTTGGCCTTGCGACAACGGCGCTGCGCGCGATCAAAGAGCGCGCCAGCCTCGACACGGAACTCGTCGACGATGTCGTCCTTGGCTGCGTTGATCCGGTTGGCGAGGCGGGCGGCGATATCGCCCGTGTCTCCGCCCTTGCCGCCGATTATGGCAATCAGGTGCCCGGGGTGCAGATCAACCGTTTCTGCGCCTCAGGCCTTGACGCCGTCAATTTCGCTGCCGCGCAAGTCATGGCTGGGCAGCATCAGCTGACCATCGGCGGCGGCGTCGAGTCGATGAGCCGTGTCGGCATTGGCGCCTCGGGCGGCGCTTGGCCAGTTGATCCCGCGGTTGCAATCAAGACCTATTTCATGCCGCAGGGGATCTCGGCCGATCTCATCGCCACGAAATATGGGTTTTCGCGCGACGACGTCGATCAATATGCGGTCTTATCCCAGCAGCGTGCGGCAAAGGCATGGAGCGAGGGAAGGTTCAAAAGCTCGATTGTGCCGGTGCACGATATCAACGGCATCACGCTGCTTGACCGCGACGAACATATGCGGCCTTCGACCGATATGCAATCGCTTGCGGCGCTGAAACCTTCCTTTGTGATGATGGGCGAGCAGGGGGGCTTCGATGCGGTTGCGATCGACGCCCATCCCGAAATCGAGAAGGTCATTCATGTGCACCATGCCGGTAATTCGTCGGGAATTGTGGACGGTGCCGCGGCGGTTCTTATCGGCTCGCGCGAAGCGGGCGAGGCGATTGCACTTAAGCCGCGGGCAAAGATTCGCGCATTCGCAAACATCGGCACCGAGCCCGCCATCATGCTGACGGGTCCCATCGACGTTACGAGAAAGGTTCTGGACCGCGCGAAGATGACCTTTGCCGATATCGATCTCATCGAGGTCAACGAAGCATTTGCCTCCGTCGTGCTGCGCTTTATGCAGGCCTTCGATCTCGACGCGGCGAGGCTTAATGTCAATGGCGGCGCGATCGCGATGGGGCATCCGCTCGGCGCGACGGGCGCCATGCTGCTTGGCACCGCGCTCGACGAACTCGAGCGCATAGGTAAGGCCACCGCGCTTGTTACGCTTTGCATAGGAGCGGGAATGGGTACGGCGACGATCATCGAGCGGGTGTGAGAGAACAGACGGAGAGAGGACGATGGAGCTCAAAAACTTCCGCTTCGAGACGGATAATGACGGCATCGCGCTTCTTACCTGGGATATGCCCGGCCGCCCGATGAATCTGATCACGCCCGAGGTGATCGGCGAGATCGAAAAGACGGCCGATCATGTGGCTTCGGAGGCTTCCATCAAGGGCTGTGTCATAACCTCGGGCAAAGAAGCTTTTTCGGGCGGCGCCGACCTCTCCATGCTGCAATCTGCGGCCGCAGAATACGAAAAAGCTCGGGCCGCGCGAGGGGAAGAGGCAGCGGCAAAACATTTTCTTGAGAACGCGGGCCGGCTATCGCGGGCCTATCGCAAGCTCGAGACTTGCGGCAAGCCCTTCGCGGCCGCGATTGGCGGCACTTGTGCCGGCGGCGCCTTCGAGCTTGCCCTTGCCTGCCACTACCGGGTCATTGCCGACGACGGCAGAACGAGAGTTGGGCTGCCGGAAATCAAGGTTGGTCTTTTCCCGGGCGCTGGCGGCACGCAGCGCGTGGCCCGCTTGATGCCAACGGCCGATGCCCTGCAAATGCTGTTTAAGGGCGAGCTTCTCCGGCCAAAAGCGGCAAAGTCGATGAACCTCGTGCATGAGCTGGCCCCGCGAGCCGAGATTGTTGCCAAGGCGAAAGCGTGGATTGCGGCGGGCGGAAAAGCCAAGGCCCCTTGGGACGAGCCAAACTTCCGGCTTCCATCCGGCAAGGTGTTCTCGCCCCAGGGGATGATGATCTGGCCCGCCGCCAATGCGATCTACCGGCGCGAGACACACGACAATTATCCGGCTGCCAAGGCAATTTTGCACAGCGTCTATGAGGGACTGCAGCTGCCCTTCGATTTGGCGCTGCGAGTCGAGGCACGCTGGTTTGCAAAAATCCTGCGCTCGCCCGAGGCGGCGGCGATGATTCGCACGCTTTTCCTCTCGATGAACGAGCTCAACAAGGGCGTGCACCGCCCGGCCGCCGTTCCGCCTTCTGTCATCCGGCGCGTGGGCATCCTTGGCGCGGGCTTTATGGGGGCGGCCATTGCCTATGTCACGGCGGGCGCGGGGATGGATGTGATGCTGATCGACAAGGATCAGCAGCAGGCCGATAAAGGCAAGCAGGTCTGCGACAAGCTCATTTCAGGCCAGGTGCTCAGAGGCCGCGCAACAAATGCCGATAAGGAAGCGCTGCTTGCGCGCATAAAGCCGACGGCCGAATATCGCGAGCTTGCGGGAGCCGATCTTATCATTGAGGCCGTGTTTGAGGAGCGCGCCATCAAGGCAGATGTGACGCAAAGGGCGGGTGCCGTTCTTGCGCCTGGCACAATCTTCGCCTCGAACACATCAACGCTGCCGATTACCTCGCTCGCGCAAGCCTATCGCGAGCCGGAAAATTTTATCGGCATCCATTTTTTTTCGCCAGTCGAAAAAATGCTGCTCGTCGAGGTGATCCTTGGGGAAAAGACGGACGAAAAAGCTCTTGCCATGGCCTTGGATTATGTGCGTGCAATTAAGAAGACACCGATTGTGGTGAAGGATTCGCGCGGGTTTTATGCCAATCGCTGCGTCCTCAATTATGTGCACGAGGGGCACATCATGCTGCTTGAGGGCGTCCTACCGGCAATGATCGAGAATGTGGCCAGAATGGCAGGGATGCCGGTTGGGCCGCTTGCGCTCAATGACGAGGTAGGCCTCGATCTTGCGCTGAAGATCCTCGATGCCACGAAGCGCGATCTGGGAGAGAAAGCAATCGATCCCGCGCAGGAGCTCTTGCTGCGGACCCTCGTCACCGGACATGGCCGCCTTGGGCGCAAGAACGGCAAAGGCTTTTACGATTATCCGGCACAGGGCCCCAAGAGCCTGTGGCCGGAGCTCGATACGTTCCAGCCAACAAAGCTCGATCCGGACCGGATCGACATTGGCGAGCTCAAACAGCGCTTTTTGGCCGTCCAGGCCGTCGAGGCCGCACGGGTCATTCAGGAGGGGGTTGTGACCGACCCGCGCGAAGCCGACGTCGGCTCGATCCTCGGTTTTGGGTTTGCGCCTTTTACCGGCGGAACGCTGAGTTACATCGACGGAATGGGAGCAGGAAATTTCGTCGCGCTCTGCGAAAGACTCCAGCAAAAATATGGCGCGCGTTTCGCCCCGCCGCAGATCCTCATCGAAATGGCAAAAACCGGCGAGACATTTTATGGGCGCTTCTCACTGCAGCCCAGACATGCGGCCTAACGCGCGACTTTATATCTTATTGCGGGCAGCGTTAAACCGCGAGCGGTTTAATTGTAGTTATCGGCGGCGGGCGGAAGGGGCAAGACGGCGATGCCGTCCTCGATGAGCGCGCGGGCCTCTTCGAGATTCGCTTGGCCGTAGATCGCGCGCCCGGGAACCAGCCCATCATGGATTTTGCGCGCTTCCCCGGCAAAGCGCGTGCCGACATCCTCTGCTACTTCAAATACGTGCTTGCGAAATGCATTGATCACCGCCCGCAGCTCACGGTCCCGGCGATCGAGCAACGCAACGGGTGCTCTTGAGTCTTGCGGCTTCGCCGATGGGAGAAGTTCGGCCGCCCGGCCAGCGAGGGCAGGCGCCATGACTGCCTTTCGTACCTCATTTGCCTGGCAGAGCGGGCACGCAACGAGACCAGACTTCATTTGTGCGTCAAAGGCCTCGCCGCTCTGAAACCAGCTTTCAAATTCATGCCCGTGCGTGCATCGCAGCGCAAACCGGATCATTGCCGGGCACCGGCCAGGAGCAGATCGAACTTGCCATTCCGGTCAAGCTCGTGGAGCTCGTCGCAATCGCCAATGTGGACGCCCTCGAGGAAAATCTGGGGCACGGTTCTGCGGCCATGCGCCCGCGCCGCCATTTCTTGGCGGGCCTTTGGGTTGGCATCGACCGGGATCTCATGGAATGCCAGGTTTTTCTTCCGCAGAAGTGCCTTTGCCCGCAGACAAAAAGGGCAGGCGGCTGTCGTATAAATGGTGAGCTCCGGCATCAGATACCCTTTTGCTTTTTCAATACATATGGGGTGCATCCAAGTCCTTGCACGCCAAGCAAGAACCAGCCCAATAATCTTGTCCCAGAAGAAATCGCTCTGGCTCTCGGAAATCGCCCATCGCGTCCCTATATTGAGGCGGGTGCCGCCGCTTCGCTCCGGCCGGCAGGCGGAACCGCTTTGAGAGGAGCTTTAAAATGAGTGCTGATAGCGGCATGGGCTGTCAATCCTATTCTGCCCGCAAATATGGGCGCACGGGCCTGCCGGGAGAACCATGGAAGCCGGTCGAAGTGCTTGCGATGGTTTTGGGCTTCATCGTTTTCTGGCCAATCGGCCTTGCCGTTCTTGGCTGGAAAGTCTGGCAGAAGAGATCCGGCTACCGGGGCGATATCCTTTCCTTCGGCCGCGAGAAATGGGCGAGCCGCGGGCAATGGGGCGCAGGCGGGTGGGGTTTCGCTGCGAGCCCGTTCGCAGGTTTCGGCGGGGGCGCGCATTCGACTGGCAATCTTGCCTTTGACGAATGGCGCGCGGCCGAGCTCAAAAGGCTAGAGGAAGAGTACCGGCGAATCGCTGCTGCCGAGCGCGAATTTGCCGAATATATGGACAATCTTCGCCGTGCCAGAGACCGGGAGGAATTCGAGCGCTTTATGAACGAGCGCAGAAGCCGGCAGGAAGGCCCGGCCTGAGTCTCTTGCCATCCCGTCTGGGGAGCGGGAAGAGCGCGAACGTATATGGGCGCGGCCGGCGTGGCGGATGCCTGCGGCGCTCCGGAACAGGGGAGGGTACCCGCAAATCGTTTATTCGCGGACCCTCCCGCTTGCTTTTGCGAAAGCGGTGATTTGTACCAATTGTTTATCTTAGAACTATTCTAAAAATGTTTCACGTGAAACATTTTTGACCGGTTCCCGGCCAAAACCTTACAACGCAATAACAAGACTCCGGCGTGGCGAAGTAAGGCCGGCGGATTAGTTGGTGCGATTGGCACCGTCCGGCGCCAGCACCCAAGGACGGCGCTGGCGCAGTGGCATGACGCCGCGCTGAGATCGAAGAGTCCTGTGCCTGGGGGAGGCAAAGTCCTGCCCGTCAAGCGCGTAAAACTCGCGCCATCCTTCACAGTAAATAGCAACCGTCCTTTGCCATAAAACTCGGTCAATCGCATCGAAGTGACCGGGATGACCCCTCCCTCCAGCCCGCAAACGCCTGCAAGTCCAACTTTGGATTGGCCGCACAATGCGGGCCCAGCGAGCGCAGCGCCCGCCAAAGCCGGTCCCTGGCAATCGCTCAAGCTCGACTCGTTGCGCCAAAGCTGGCAGGCTGTCTTAGACTCGCAAAAAAGCCTTCCGCAGTTCGAGGAGGTGACGCTCACGCGCCCTGGCGGCGCGGCGGAGAATGTGGCGCTCCTGGAGAGGGACCAAGGCGGCGAGCTAAGGATAGTATCGGCAGGCAAAGCATTTGAGGCATGGGTTGGCTGTGCCGCGATAGATCTCAAGGTCGCCAAACTTTCGATCGACCGCGCGCGATCCTTGCGTGAGCTCCACGTGCAAGCGGCAAGCGAAGGCCGTCCAGCCCAGACGGTCGCCTATGGAATAGTCGATGGTCTTGTCTGTGTTTACGACCTGGTGGCCGTGCCGCTTGCAAACCGGTGTGAGCGTGCATCCTGCCTTGTTTACATTGAGGAGCGCCAGCGCAATTTCAATCTTGTCGAGGCCGTGTTTCAGGCGGCTAAGGAAGGGCTCGTTGCGCTGGCCGTGATTCGCGGCGCAGGAGGCGTTCCATGCGATTTCCAAATTGCCGCGCTCAACGCCGGCGCCGCATTTGTATTGCAGGGCACTGCCGAGAGTCTTAGGGGGCGGCGGCTCTCGGAGGTCTGCGCGGAGATCGAGGCCGGCGGCGTGCTGCCGCATCTTATTTCCATTTTCAATCGCGGGGGAGCGGCCCAGTTTGAACTTGAATGCCCGCTCGATGAGCAAAAACATCTCCGGATTAGCGCGGCCGCGATGGGCGACCTCCTTGCGGTGACTCTCAGCGATATCAGCGCGATCAAAAACCAGGAAAAATCCTTTCGTCTGCTGTTCGAGTCGAACCCCGTGCCTATGTGGGTGCACCGGTCAGGCGATTTAAAATTCCTGGCCGTCAATGATGCGGCCATCGCGCAGTATGGCTATACCGAGGAAGCGTTTCTTTCGATGAATCTTCTCGACATCGTGCCGAAGCACCGCCGCGATGCCGTCCGCGAGGCCATCCGGAACAACGAGAAGGCGGAGGGAGACTTTGCCCGCTCATCCCAGCACGTCAAGGCGGATGGAAGCTTGATTGATGTTCTTACGTCATGGCGCCCGATTTTGTTCCGGGAGACGCCTGCGCAACTGGCAGCGGCCATGGATGTGACGGAAAAGTCCCGGGCCGAAGCAAAGCTTGCCCATATGGCGCGGCACGACGGATTGACCGCCTTGCCCAACCGGGTGCTCTTCCATGAGAGGCTAAACGAAGCGCTGGCGCGCATGCGGCGGCACGAGGAAAAGCTTGCAATCCTCTATCTCGATCTTGATAGTTTCAAGCGCGTCAACGACACCTTGGGACATCTCGCAGGAGACAAGCTCCTGGTCGCGATTGCCGCCCGGCTTCGCTCATGCGTGCGGGAAGGCGACCTCGTCGCGCGCTTTGGCGGCGATGAATTCGCCGTGCTTCAATCTGCCATCACCGGGCCTGAGGAGCCGGATGCCTTGGCTTGGCGCATTATCACCTCCTTAAGCGAGCCCAACGACATCGACGGCCAGCAGCTCGTGACCGGAGCAAGCATTGGAATCGCTCTCGCGCCGGCCGATGGCGAAAGCTCCGAGCAGCTTCTAAAGAACGCCGATATCGCTCTTTACCGGGCAAAAGAGGACGGCAGGAACAGGTTTTCTTTTTTCGAGCCGAGCATGGATCTGAAGATTCGCGCTCGCCACGCGCTTGAGCGCGACTTGCGCGGCGCGCTCCCTGCCGGCGAATTCGAGCTTTTCTATCAGCCGCTGGTCATTATCGAAACCGGCGCCATTTGCGGTTTTGAGGCTCTCCTTCGCTGGCGGAATCCAAAGCGCGGTCTGGTGCCGCCATCGGAGTTCGTCCCGCTTGCCGAGGAAACTGGCCTCATCGTGCCGCTTGGCGAATGGGTGCTGATGCAGGCGTGCGCGCAAGCGGCGAGTTGGCCGCAAAAATTGAAGGTCGCGGTGAATTTGTCGCCGGTTCAATTTAAGAGCGGGAACTTGCCGCAACTTGTGTTCGCGGCCCTCGAAGCCTCGGGGCTGCCCGCAAACCGCCTCGAGCTGGAAATCACCGAATCTGTCCTGCTCGAGGAAAGCAACGGAGTACTGGCCACGCTGCGCCATTTGCGGGCACTGGGCGTCAGCATCGCCATGGATGATTTCGGAACCGGCTACTCCGGGATGAGCTATCTGCGCTCGTTTGCTTTCGACAAGATCAAGATCGATAGGTCATTTGTGGCGGAACTCGGCAATAATGGAGAATGCCTTGCAATTATTCAGGCAATTGCGCGGCTTGGAACCAATCTGAAGATTTCTACTCTTGCCGAAGGGGTGGAAACGGAAGCGCAGTGCGAGCTCTTACGCAAGGAAGGATTCAAGGAAATGCAGGGCTACCTGGTCAGCAGGCCCGTTCCGGCAACCGAAATTCACGGCCTGCTCAAGGCTTACCGCAATGGCTGGCCGGCAAAAGAATCCCCGCTTACGGCGTAATGCCACTGGCCAGCAAGGGGCCGGGCTTTTGGGCGCGGGGCATCGCGGCGCTCGCCACGTTCACGAGAAGTTCAGCCGGGCCGCGCCATAGAAGGTTTCGGCTGCTTGCACGAGATAAGTTGAGCTGCTGATGACAAAGGAGAGCGACATGATCGACATCATTCGTAAGACTCTTACGGGCGCGGTTGTAGCCGCAATTCTCGGCACCTCCCTGGCAACGGCTGCTGCGCCTGCTGCCGCGCAGGGCTGGCAAAGCGCCGCCTGGCGCGGCGGCCACTGGGGCCCAGGAGGCTGGCGCGGGGGCTGGGGCTGG
>JAFMSB010000042.1 GCA_017353815.1 Methylocapsa sp.
ATCAAGCCCTTAAGGCGCTCAAGAAAAAGATGCAGCGGGAGGGCATATTTCGCGAAATGAAACTGCGCGGCCATTACGAAAAACCATCCGAAAAACGCGCCCGGGAGAAGGCGGAAGCGTTGCGCCGCGCGCGGAAGCTCGCGCGCAAGAAGTTGCAGCGCGAAGGGCTGTTGCCGGTAAAACCTAGGCCCGCAATGGGGGCGCGTTGAGCTTTCCCGCGGGAGCATACCGCTCTGGCTTGCGAGCCCGGCGAAGCGAAGGCGCCGCCTGTGAAATAATCCGCACCTGACGAGGGAGTGGCATCGTGGCGGGGCGAAGCGGCGGTTCGGTTTCATTCAAGCTGCGGCGCAAATCCGTCCTTCCAGTTCTTGCGGCCGGCCTCGCCTTTTGCCTTGCCGGGTGCGAATCGCCGGATATCTCGACCAACCCGGGCAAGGGTGTGGCCGAGCTCGCCAATCAATCTCCGCAGGAGGCAGAGGCGAATCTTGCCTCGCTTTCCAGCGTCATCGCGCGCAACCCGGCAAGCGCCGCGGCCTACAATACGCGCGGCGTGGCTTATGCGCGGAGCGGAAAATTTCAAGATGCGATTGCCGATTTCACCGAGGCACTGAGGCTCGAACCGGGAAATGCCGCGGTCTTGACGAACAGGGCTCTTGCCTACCGCCAGACCGGCCGCGACGATTCGGCGCTCGCCGACTTCAGCCGCGCGATCGAGGCCAACCCAAACCACGCGCCCGCCTATCTCGGCCGCGCCAATCTCTTGCGCGCTCAGAGCCGGCTCGATGACGCCCGCGCCGATCTCGACCAAGCGATCCGGCTCAATCCTGGAAATGCACAGGCCTTTCATGCCCGGGGCCTCATCTATCAGCGCCAGGGTCTGCACGAGCAGGCGATCACCGATTTCGACAATGCGATCGACCGCGATCCTCTTGCTGCAGCGCCCTACGAGGCACGCGGACAAAGCCTGATCGCAATTGGAAAGAGCGAAAAGGCGATTTTGGACTTTAACGCGGCGCTCAATATCAACAATAAGAACGCCGACGCATGGGCAGGCCTGGGCCTCGCCTATGAGAAAACCGGAAATCGCGCGAAGGCAATCGAGTCCTATGAGCGCGCGCTTGCCTTCGATCCGGGCAGCCCCGCCGCCAAGGAAGGTCTTGCCCGCAATGGGCGCAGTTGAGGCCGCGCCGGCATTTGACATTCCCTCCTGCCTCTGCAACCACCCGGCAGCATGAACCGGCTCGATCCCGTCGCAAGGCGAAGAACCTTTGCGATCATCTCCCACCCCGATGCGGGCAAGACGACGCTCACCGAGAAGCTCCTGCTTTTTGGCGGCGCGATTCAGCTTGCCGGAGAAGTGCGCGCGAAGGCCAACCGGCGCAAGACGCGCTCCGACTGGATGGGCATGGAGCGCGAGCGCGGTATCTCGATCGTCACTTCGGTGATGACGTTCGAATATGACGGCTGCGTGTTCAATTTGCTCGATACCCCAGGCCATGAGGATTTTTCGGAGGACACTTACCGGACTCTGACCGCCGTCGATTCGGCGGTGATGGTGATCGACGCGGCCAAAGGCATCGAGGCGCGCACGCGCAAATTGTTCGAAATATGCCGCCTGCGCGATATTCCAATCCTCACTTTCATCAACAAGCTCGACCGCGAATCGCGCGACCCGTTCGAGCTATTGGACGAGATCGAAAAGGCGCTTGCGCTCGATGCTGCGCCCGTTACTTGGCCGCTCGGCCGCGGCCGCAGTTTTGCGGGTACGTTCGATCTTGGCCGCAACCTCGTCCGGCTGCTTGATCGCGGCGGCGAGCCCGCAAGTGTTACCGGGCCGGAAGATCCTTTCGTCAAAGGCGTTTTGAGCGAGCCGGATTTCACCCAAGCTTGCGAGGAAATCGATCTTGCTCGCGCCGGGCACAAAGCCTTCGATCGCGGCGCCTATTTGGAGGGCCATCTGACGCCCGTCTTTTTTGGCAGCGCGCTTCGCAATTTCGGGGTGCGCGATCTCATCGAGGCTCTCAGAGATTTTGCGCCGCCGCCGCGCGTACATTCCTGCTCTGTGCGCACGATCGATCCCCGCGACGGCAAAATGTCCGGCTTCGTGTTTAAAATCCAGGCGAATATGGATCCAAATCATCGCGACCGCATTGCCTTTCTGCGTGTTTGTTCGGGCAGGCTTGCGCGCGGGATGAAAGTCAAGCTCGTGCGGACCGGTAAGATCATTTCGCTCAACGCGCCGCAATTCTTCTTCGCCCAGGACCGGCAGCTCGCGCAGGAGGCTTATGCCGGCGATGTTGTCGGCATTCCCAACCACGGCCTTCTGCGTATCGGCGACACCTTGACGGAGGGCGAGGAGTTCGCCTTTCGCGGGATCCCAAGCTTTGCCCCGGAAATTCTCCGGCGGGTGAAAGCGGGCGATGCGATGAAGGCCAAAAAACTCCGCGAAGCTTTGGGCCAAATGGCCGAGGAAGGCGTCGTGCAGCTCTTTGTGCCGACCGACGGATCCGGCGCAATCGCGGGCGTCGTCGGCGCCTTGCAGCTCGACGTCTTGGCGTCACGCTTGCAGGCCGAATATGGTTTGAGCGTCAGTTTCGAGCCGAGCCGGTTTGAGTTCGCGCGCTGGATTTCGGCGCCAAGTCCTGTTGCCCGCGATAGGTTTATCGAGGCGCATCCGGCGGCCATCGCACGCGATCTCGATGGCGCGCCAGTGTTTATGGCTGCCTCAAGCTTCGATCTCAAATATGAGCAGGGCAAATGGCCAGAGATTGTTTTCTCGGATATCAAGGATTATTGAGGCAAGGAGGCGCAGGCTTGACCGTGGGTCAAGTCGGCGATCTGGCAAATGGCCATCTAGTCATTGCGGTTTGGCGGGGTTAATACCGTTTCACCGGGATCCCGATATTAAGTCGAGAGGTGGACAAGCGTCATGGCCATAAATCTCCGCCGCATTTGGCTCCCCGCCATAACCGCGCTCGTCTTTGCCGCGCCTGCAATTGCAATCTTGGATTATTTCCTTCCCCATCACCTGATTCTGAAAATGGTAGGAACGGACGTCAAACGCGTTTCCGGAAGCGGCCGGGCAGATTCGCAATTTGACATACGCTACATTTACTCCGAAGACATTGATACGAAAAAGCCGCGCGTGTTTCGCAATGAAGACACCGGCTGGGGCTTCCCATGGTACTTCAAATTTAACTCTTCCGATGTCCAGGCGGCGGCACGAGCCATATCGAATGAGGGCGGGACCGCTGCTATCACCTATTACGGCTGGCGCATCCAGCTTTTTTCAATGTATCCGAACGTGATCAAAATTAAACGCGCCGATCCGGGCACCGCCATTATTCCTTGGTTCAATATCGCATTTTTCACGGTTGTGATTGGCGGCGCCCTTTGGCTCGCGTTATGGATTCGCGGCATAAGAAAGCGGCGCAGCTTGGCGCGCGAGGGCGCGCGCAGCACGCAGCGGGACTAACGGAAAAGGGCGCACGAAAACTAAGCCGCCGCGCACGACCGGCAACGGCCGGCGACCTCCATCACCTGCGAACGGGGAAAGAACTTGGCCTCGTCCGCAAGCTCCCCAAGAATTGCACGCATGGCGGGCGAGGCCGCCTCCACGACTTCGCCGCACACTTCGCAAATCAAAAATACGATCGGCTCTTTTGAGTCGTGGCCATGCCCGCAAGCAAGATAGGCGTTGCGCGAAGCGAGTCTATGGACGAGACAGTTTTCGAGCAGGAAATCGAGCGCGCGGTAGATCGAAATCGGCGCCGGGCGCTTGCCGGTTACTTCGGCGATGCGGTCGATCATTTCATAGGCGCCGAGCGGGCGCCCCTCGCTGGCGAGAAGCTCAAGAATCCGCCGCCGCCCGGGAGTCAAGCTTATTTGGTTCTCCCGGCAAAGCGCGAGCGCCGCATCGATAGCGCTGTTGCGGAGATGGCCCCGGGCCTTGGCCGTCCCGGCTGGGCGGGGCGATTCGTGTGAGACTTTCATAACACGATAATATCCGAACTGCGGGACAAGCGCTAACCTTCGAATCGAGTGCTGTGCGGGGTTCATATTTTTGCAGTGCCGCTGTAACATGGGCGGCGCAACAATCCGCCGCAGCCACGGCTTATCCTCCGGAGGGAGACATGACCCTTAGAGCACGAAACGCGATTGTCACCGGCTCGACCAGCGGCATTGGCCTGGCGATTGCCCGCGCCCTTGCCAGGGAAGGCGCCAATGTCATGATCAACGGCCTCGGCGATGCCGCCGCCATCGAGGCCGAGCGGGCCGCGATCGCGAAGGATTTTGGGGTCAAGTCTCTCTATTCCCCGGCAGATATGACCCAGCCGGATCAGATCCGCGCTATGGTGAAGGAGGCCGAAAGCAAGCTTGGCTCCGCCGATATCCTCGTGAACAATGCCGGCATCCAGCATGTGGCGCCGATCGAGGAATTTCCGCGCGAAACATGGGACATGATCATCGCCATCAATCTATCGGCCGCGTTCCATGCGATGGCGGCGGCCATTCCGGGCATGAAAGCGCGCAAATGGGGCCGCATCGTTAGCACGGCATCGGCGCACTCGCTCGTCGCTTCGCCATTCAAAAGCGCCTATGTAACCGCCAAACATGGGCTCGCCGGGCTGACCAAGACGGCGGCATTGGAGCTTGCAACTTTTGGCATCACGGTTAATTGCGTCTCGCCCGGTTATGTGTGGACGCCGCTCGTCGAAAAGCAAATCCCCGACACAATGGCCGCGCGCCACATGACCCGCGAACAGGTCATGCATGACGTGCTCTTGGTCGCCCAGCCAACGAAACAGTTTGTCCAGCCCGAAGAGGTTGCCGCGCTCTTTGTCTTTCTTTGCTCGGACGCGGCGGCGCAGATCACCGGCGCCAATTACACGATCGACGGCGGCTGGACGGCAGAATAAACGGCAATAGCGCGGCTGGGGAAGCAGCCAAGCCTGGCCACTCTCAATGCGGCAGAGACAGCGGAAATGCCGGGCGCGATCGCCACGGCCAGCCCGCGCTGCCTCTGCGCAAAGAGAGAGCTCCAAAAGCTGTGTTGGAACCAAATTTGTCGGCGGCGATTAAGGGGATCAGCGGCCTCGGAAATTGCCGGGCCTAATCATGAGGGGAGTGCAAAGGAGATCGCTATGACCTGGAACTCATTCAAGCGGCTCTGGACGCTTCTCACCGAAAAGATCAAACAGTGCTGGGACCAACTTACCGGTAACGCTGATTTGATTTTCTCGGCGGTTCCCGCCCGAGTCGCGAAATGGCCGGGGCGGCGTGCCCCGCGGCCCAATGCGGCCAGATCGCCGCTGGATCCAAATTTCTTCCAGCTCGACTAGCCGCACCGGCAAAGCCAAAAGCTGCGGGTTGCTTCGACACCCGCAGCTAGCTTGCTGGTAAGCCTCCTTGCGCAGAAATAATCGTCCATTCCTCTTCGCTGACCTTCTGCACCGAAAGCCGCGAGTTCGTGACGAGTTCCATTTTTGCAAGCCGCGGACCGGCTTTGACCGCTTCGAGGGTCACCGGCATTTTCATCGCCTCGACCGCGCGCACATCGACCATGCCGAACTTGCCGCTTTTGTCCGTCGGGTCGGGGTAATAGGGCTTTTTGATTTCGACGATGCCGGCGATCTTTCTTTCCTCGCCCGAGTGATAGAAGAAAGCTTGCTCGCCAACCTTCATTGCCATCAAATTTAGCTTTGCGCTGTGATTGCGCACGCCATCCCAGCATGTTCCCTTTTTCCCGGCCTTGACCTGATCCTGCCAGGACCATGTCTCAGGATCGCTCTTGAGCAGCCAATGCGCCATTGTTGCCTCGCGATTGCCTAACCGGCTCGAAATCATCACCGCCCAATCAACTGACTTCCACGGCTTCGGCTTTCAAGGGCCGGGCGAGCAGATCGTCAATGGCTTCGCCGACCGTGATTCGCTCGGCAAGCACGGCATCGACAGCGGCCGCGATCGGCATTTCGATGCTCTTGGCATGGGCAAGATCGAGCAGCGCGCCGCAGGTGTGGACACCTTCGCAAAGCCCTCCACGCGCCATTGCTTCTGCGGCACCCGAGCCTCTTCCGAGCTCGACGCCCAAGGAATAATTGCGCGACAAGGCCGAGGTGCAGGTAAGGACGAGATCGCCAAGCCCCGAAAGCCCGACCAGTGTGGCAGTGTCCGCCCCATAAGCGCGGCCAAACCGGCCGAGCTCGGCAAAGCCCCGCGCAATCAGCGCCGCGGCCGCGCTTGCCCCAAGACCGCGGCCCGCAGCGATCCCGCTTGCGATCGCCAGCACATTCTTCGCCGCCCCGCCGATTTCGACGCCCCGGACGTCTGACGAGGAATAGAGCCGGAAGGAAGGCGAGGCCATTGCCGCCGCAAGTTCGGCCGCGAGAGCACCATCTTGCGCGGCAAGAGTGACGGCGGTCGGCAGGCCTGCCGCGACCTCTTTGGCAAAGCTCGGGCCAGAAAGAACGGCGGCGGGATTAGGAGGCAGAACGGATGCGGCGACTTCACTCAAAAAGAGGCCGGTTTCGCGCTCGATTCCCTTGGCGCAGATGATGACCGGCGCGCCTGCCGCAAGATGCGGTGCAAAATTCTGAAGCACCTGCCGCAGTGCCTGCGCCGGAACCACGGCGAGCGCAAATGCGGCACCTTCGATTTCCGCCGGGTCCGTAACCGGGCTCACGTTCGAAGGAATTGGGACGCCCGGCAGATGCCGCGCATTGAAGCCGGTTGCGCGCATCTCCGCCACATGCGCCGGGTCTCGCGCCCAGAGGATGATCTTGCCTTCGGCCTCAGCAACGGCGCGCGCGGCAAGGCACGCAAGAGCGGTGCCCCAGGCCCCGGCGCCGAGAACGGCGATACACGATTTGCGCTCCGGCGGCATTTCGTTTTTGTGCTTGCCTTTTTTCGGATTGGCCAGGCTGGGACCGAAACCTGCGATTAGCATTAGCCTTTGCCGCGGCCGCATGGCAAAGTTAGCACGGTTTTTGCTGTCTGGCGGAGCAAGAGGCAAGACCGTGTTTTCCTGCTGCCCGGAAATAGCGGCCGATGACGAAATTCCTTTTGAACCGGCCTGCCGCAATTGGCGCTGCACTCGCCATTGCTTTGGTCCCGCGTAGTCTGTTATTGTCAAAGCCACATTTGCAGCAGTTTGCCGCGCTGCTTCTGGCGGTGATGGGCGCGATTTACGCCGGGTTCGCGCTGCAAAAAGGAAATTTATCTCAAATCGCCGTCGAAGTTGCTGCCGCTGCGAGCTTTTTTGTCGGCGCATTGGCGGCCCTATGGGTGAGCGCCTGGGTCGTTCCCATTGCCTACATCGCGCATGGAATTTGGGACTATGCGCATCATGAAGGATCAAAACTAGCGGTGAGATCCTGGAGGTTCGTCGTCGTCCCCACTTGGTACCCGCCCTTTTGCGCTATCTACGACTGGGTGGCGGCAGTAACTCTTACCGTCATTTGGAGCCTGCGCAATTGAAATGAAGACGGGTGCCGCAGCGGATATCGCCAGACCCGCACGCGGGGAGGCGGGAAGCGCGGCAACGCCGCATCGGCTTGCCCTGCGCGTTTATTATGAAGATACCGACTTCTCCGGAAGCGTCTATCATGCCTCTTATCTGCGTTTTCTCGAGCGCGGCCGCACCGAGCTTTTGCGGGCATTGGACATCGAACATAGCAAAATTTTTGCTGCGGGCGGCGCGCGCGGCTGTCATTTCGTGGTGCGCGCGATGGCCCTGGAATTCCTCAGACCAGCCTTTATGGACGACCTGCTCTCGGTCGAGACCGGAATCGGGCGCATTGGAGGCGCTTCGATCGAGATGAGGCAGGCGATTCGCCGCGGCCATGAGTTTCTTCTGACAGCTGATGTCCGAATCGCGCTCGTCGGCGGGGGCAGGGCGCGGCGCATCCCCGCGCAGATCGCAGACAAGCTCAAGGCGCCTCCTGCTTGGCTTGCGGCAGTGCCGCCGAATTTTATTTGACGCCTGCGGCCCAGTTGATGGGCTCGAATGGCAGGATTGCGACACACCCGGCTTCGGTTTTGTAGAATTATTCAAAAAATGTTTCACGTGAAACATTTTGGTCCGATTCCAGCCGAAGACCTTACAACACGGCAGCAAGATTTCGCCATTGCCAAAGTATGAACGGCCGGAATTTGAGTGGGATTGAAGGCCCGCGCCTGCGCTTGCGCCGCAGCCTTTTTCCGCGCATGCAAGCCGCGGCGTGAGGTTTCCCGCATCGCCGAGCATCAAGCGGGGCCTGAGCATAAGCGCGAACGGTGCGCTAGGACACGCCGCGCGGTTGGCAGTTGGGCTAAAGCCGGTAATAATTATGCGATTCGCACGGATAGAGAGGCCTTTTTGGCTGGGAATGGGGATTGGCTCGCGCGGGAGAAGCCCCAGAATTGACGGATTTGCTCTGCAAAAAATTCCACGCGGAGCCCCTCGGCCTATCCGCTTTTGTTTCCCTTGGAAGGACGAATTTAATGAATCCCGCCGATATTGCTGCTTCCGGGCTGACGCCGCCGGCCGTCGAAGTTTCGCTGCTCGGTATGTTCTGGTCGGCTCATCTGGTGGTGAAGCTTGTCATGGCTGGGCTGTTATTGGCCTCGGTCTGGTGTTGGGCCATTATTATCAACAAGATGCTGCTCTTTGCCAAGACCGACCGCGCGATGGCCAAATTCGAGGAGGTGTTTTGGTCCGGCTCTTCGCTCGACGAGCTCTACGCAACGCTCACATCGCGGCCTGCCTCAGGCTTGGCGGCGCTGTTCGTTGCAGCGATGCGCGAGTGGCGGCGCTCGGTCAAGACTACATCGTCAAGCTTCATGGGCCTGCAGGCGAGGATCGAAAAGGTCCTCGACGTTTCGATTGCACGCGAAGTCGAGAAGCTCGAATCCAGCCTCTTGGTGCTGGCAACGGTTGCATCTTCCGGCCCCTTTATCGGTCTCTTCGGCACCGTTTGGGGCATCATGACCGCGTTTCGTTCGATTGCGGTCTCACGCAATACTTCGCTTGCGGTTGTTGCGCCCGGGATTGCCGAGGCACTTCTTACAACGGCCATCGGTCTCTTTGCGGCCATTCCCGCATTGATCGCCTATAACAAGTTGCAGGGCGACGTCGCCAAGAAACAGGCACGGCTCGAGGGTTTTGCCGACGAGTTCTCGGCCATTTTGTCGCGTCAGATCGACCAGCGCGGAATACAGGACAAAGCGGCGTGACGGCGAACTTCCCGCCAAACGGGAGTATTTTGACAGCAATTAATTTGATAGGCCTCGACGGAGAAAGAGAAAATGGGCATGTCGGGTAT